>NZ_JBFAIV010000022.1:0-145347 GCF_040654875.1 Streptomyces sp. NPDC050610
CTGCTGAACCCAAGAAACTCCGCTACCGGCTCCTGCACGTCGCCGCCCGGATCACCCGGGGCAGCCGCCGCCTCCGCCTTCGGATATCGGCGACCCGGCCCTGGCGACATGAGCTCACGGCCACATTCCACCGCCTGGCCGCACTGCCCCGCCCCGCCAGCTGACACGCCGCCCCCGCCCACCTCGACTCAAGGACCTTGGAAAACCCGACCCCGCGTTGGGCCCTCACCACGTCCACCGGCCGACGCGCCCTCAAACAACCCCGCTCAACCGCCCAACAGCCCCAACTGAAACGCCGAGGCTAGGCACTGGAAAAATGAAGGCGCTGGCAGTCATCGATGCGATATTCGCGATGGTCACCGAACCTGGTCTAGGTCTCCACTGCCAGTTGCCAGAGCCTGCGTCATATTCCTGATCGAATAAGCGAGCGGTGCCGCCTGAAAGACGCCCGCCGCTCAGGCCGCCGCCCGGCCCAGGCTGTCGGCCAGGCCGTCGGCCAGCTGGGCACAGGCTTCCCGGCGCCGCTCCTCCTGGGCCCCCGCGTCACGCTGGCCCTCGGCGCAGTCGCCGTCGGCGAGGGCCAGGATGTAGGCGCGTACGTACGCGAAGGGGTAGGTCTCGGCGTAGGCCCGCGCGTCCGCCGTCGCGTACGCGGCAGCGGCGGCCCGCGCGTTCGCGAGGGCGTTGGCGGCGGCGTAGGAGCGGGCGTTGGCGCCGGCGCTGAGCTTCCCGTAGCTGTCGGCGAACTCGGCGGCCTTCTGCTCGCCGTAGTCGTTCGCCATCGCGTAGGCGTGGGCGTCGGCGGAAGCGGTGGCGAACGCCTCGTCGTAGGCGTAGGCGTGCTGGTACACCTCCGCCAGCGCCGCGCCGAGCGCCGCCTCCCACGCCTCGGCCCCGACCCGCTCCCCCGCCAGTGCCCGTACGTGCAGCGCCCGTACCGCTTCCTGGGCGCCGGCGTCGTCGCCGCGCCGCGCGGCGGTCTCCGCCAGCAGCGGCGCGACGGTGCTCGCGTGCCAGTCGTGGACCACGGCGAAGGGCACGGGCCCGTCGAGGCGCGCGAGTTCGCCGTGGACGCGCCGGGCCCACTTCGCGGCCGTGGCGGCGTCCTGGCCGTCGTAGAGCGCGCCGATGACCTGCGCGGACCAGGGCGCCGGAGCGCCGTCGTGCGAGCCGGCGGCGTGGCCTTCCTCAAGCCGGGCGAGGAACTGGTCGAACGTCTCGGGTGCGGCCGGGGGAAGAGTCATCCGTCTCTCCTGTGTGGGCTGTCGCGGCCGCTGGTGCACGGGCCTCCGCCAGGGATCATCACCGTAACCCGGCGATCTCCCGCGCGGAATGCCCGATGCCGCCGCAGGGCCAATGCCGGACCGAGGCCGGACCGAGCCGGTCCGCCATCGGCCCACCGCCGGACCGGTGCCTGTCCCTCAGCCGCCGCCCTCGCCGAGCCCGGCGACGGCGGCCAGCAGCCGGTCGACGTCCGAGCGGTCGTTGTAGTGCACGAGCCCCGCCCGGACCGCGCCGCCGCTCTCCCGCAGGCCGAGCGCACCGGTCAGCTCCCAGGCGTAGTTGTGCCCGTGCCATACGTTCACGCCCTGGCCCGCGAGGTGTTCGGCGACCTCGCGCGGGGTGCGGTCGGCCACCCGGAAGTAGGCGGTCGCGGTGCGGCGGGCGGGCTTGCCGTACAGGGTGACGTACGGCAGCTCTTCGAGGCCGTGCAGGAGCCGGGCGAAGAGTTCGCGCTCGTAGGTCTCCACCGCTGCCATCGAGGCCAGCAGCCGCCGGCGGCGGGAGAGCGCCGGGTCGGGCGCGGCGAGCGCGGCCAGGTGGTCCACCGCCGCCGTGATCCCGGCGAGGTCCGCGTAGGGCGGGGTGCCCGTCTCGAACCGGTCCGGCACGTCGTCGGGCGCGGGCAGCAGCTTGTCCGGCCGCAGGGTGTCCAGCAGTTCGGGCGCGGCGACGAGGGCGCCGATGTGCGGCCCCGACCATTTGTAGGCGCTGGTGATGTAGAAGTCGGCGCCGATCTCGCGTATGTCCGTCGGGCCGTGCGGGGTCGCGTGGACGCCGTCGACGAACGTCAGCGCCCCGGCCGCGTGCGCCTTGGCGGTGATCGCGGCGACATCGGGCCGGGTGCCGAGGAGGTTGCTCGCGGCGGTGACGGCGACCAGCCGGGTGCGCTCGTCGAGGAGCGTGTCGTACTGGCCGACGGGCAACTCGCCGGTGGCGGGGTCGGCTTCGGCCCACCGGACCTCCGCCCCGGCGCGGGCGGCGGCCTGTACCCACGGCCGGACGTTGGCGTCGTGGTCGAGGCGGGAGAGCACGATCCGGTCGCCGGGCCGCCAGGTTTCGGCCAGGGCCTGCGCGAAGCGGTAGACGAGCGTCGTGGCGTTCGGCCCGAGCACCACCCCGCCGGGCTCGCCGCCCACGAGGTCGGCCACCGCGCTCCGGGCCTCGGCGACGATCGCCTCGGAGCGGTGGCTGGCGGGGAACGGCCCGCCCGCGTTGCCGATCCCGTTCCGGTAGGCGGCGGCGATGGCGTCGGTCACGGCCGTCGGCACCTGGGTGCCGGCGGCGCCGTCGAGGTAGGCGTATCCGTCGCGCAGGGCGGGATACATGGCACGGATGGCTGCGGCGTCATAACCCATGGGCTCAGCCTGGCCCTTCCCCGGGCGCCCTGGGAAGGGTGATCACGGCCGTCACGGATCACGGCCGTCACGGATCACGGCTGTCCGTGGACGTCTGAGCAGCGCAGGGAGGGCCGAGGGCCGTGATGAAGGAACGCTGAGACCGGACCGGACCGTACGGCCTGTCTCCGTACGGTCCGGCGGTGGTGCGAGGCTCTGCCGGTGCTGAGCCGATCGCCGCTGCGCGATCGCACGCACCAAGCACAGCGCGCCGTTCCCTCCAGGGATGCGCCACCGGCCGTCAGGCCGCCGCGTGCGCCCCGATCTCGCCGGCCGCAAGCCGCCCCGCGTCGCGGTGAATGGGCGTCCCCGCACCCGTCAGCGGGCGGCCCGTACCTCCCTCCCGGGCCGCGACGATCTCGGCGGCGATGGACAGGGCGGTCTCCTCGGGCGTACGCGCGCCGAGGTCGAGGCCGATCGGCGAGCGGAGCCGGGCCAGTTCGGCCTCGGTGACGCCGACCTCGCGGAGCCTGCGGTTGCGGTCCTCATGGGTGCGGCGCGAGCCCATCGCGCCGACGAAGGCGACCGGCAGCCGCAGGGCCGCCTCCAGCAACGGCACGTCGAACTTGGCGTCGTGGGTCAGTACGCACAGGACCGTGCGGCTGTCGGTCGCGGTGCGCTGGAGGTAGCGGTGCGGCCACTCGACCACGATGTCGTCGGCTTCGGGGAAGCGGACGCGAGTGGCGAAGACCGGCCGGGCGTCGCACACGGTCACGTGGTAGCCGAGGAATTTGCCCGTACGCACGAGGGCCGACGCGAAGTCCACCGCGCCGAAGACGATCATCCGGGGCGGCGGCACGCTCGACTCGACGAGCAGGGTCAGGTCCGGCTCGCAGTGCCGGCCGGCCGCCGAGACGTCGACGGTGCCGGTGCGGCCCGCGGCCAGCAGGGCGCGGGCCTCCGCCGCCGCGGTACGGGCCAGCTCCGACGATCCGCCGAGCCCGCCCCCGTACGTGCCCTGCTCGCCCCCGTACGCACCATGCTCGTCCCCGTACGTGCCGCGCCCGCCCTCGTACACGTCGAGCCCGCCCTCGTACGTGCCGTCGGGGTGAACGAGCAGGGCGCCGCCGAGCGGCCCGGCAGGGCTCCGGGCCACGCGGACGAGGGCCGCCGTCCCGCCGCGCGCGGCGGCGGCCAGCGCCGCCGCGAACACCTCGCGGCGGGGCGTCCGCGCGGCCACCGGCGTGACGAGGACCTCGATGACCCCGCCGCAGGTCAGGCCGACCGCGAAGGCGTCCTCGGCGCTGTAGCCGAACCGTTCCAGGACCGGTTCGCCGTCCTGGAGGGCCTGTACGCACAGTTCGTACACCGCGCCTTCCACGCAGCCGCCGGAGACCGAGCCGATGACCACGCCGTCACCGTCCACGGCGAGGGCGGCTCCGGGCGACCGGGGCGCGCTGCCCTCGACGGAGACCACGGTGGCGACGGCGAAGTCGCGGCCCTCCTCCACCCATCGGTTCAGGTCGTCGGCGATGTCCAGCATGTCGGTCTCCTCTCTGTACGCGGGGCGGCCGGCGACGGCCGCCCCGCCCCCCCCCGTGCCGCTCGGGGCTCAGGGCTCAGGCGGCCCCGCCGCCCGCGGACGTGCTCGCCGCGCCCGCGAGCAGGACGCGGTCGGGCCGGATCGGCAGGGCGCGGTGGCGCACGCCGGTGGCGTGCCAGACCGCGTTGGCGACGGCCGCCGCGACCCCCACGATGCCGATCTCTCCGATCCCCTTGATCCCGACGGGGTCGTCCGGGTCCGGGTCGTCGATCCAGTCCGCCTCGACGTGCGGGATGTCGGCGTTCGCGGCGAAGTGGTAGCCCGCGAGGTCGGCGCCGACGACGCCGCCCGACGCCCGGTCCCTGACCGCTTCCTCGTGCAGCGCCATGGACAGCCCCCAGATCATGCCGCCGACGAACTGGCCGCGCGCGGTCAGCGGGTTGATGATCCGGCCCGCGGCGAAGATCCCGAGCATGCGCCGGACCCGCACCTCGCCCGTGGCGACGTCCACGGCGACCTCCGCGAACTGCGCTCCGAAGGAGTGCCGTTCCTTGGCCGCCAGCGCGGCGATCGCCTCGGCGGTGTTGGACCGCGCGGTGATCCCCTCCGGGGGGATGGCGCCGCCCAGGGCGAGTTGCTCCCGCAGGTCGCGCGCCGCCTGTGTGATGGCCCAGGACCAGGAGCGGGTGCCCATCGAGCCGCCGGCGATCATCGCCGGCCCGAAGTCGCTGTCCCCGATCTTCATCCGGATGCGTTCCGGTGCGACCTCCAGCGCCTCCGCGGCGATCAGGGTGAGCGCGGTCCGGGCCCCGGTGCCGATGTCCGCGGCGGTGATCCGCACGGTGAAGGCGCCGTCCGCCTCCGCCGTCACGGCGGCCGTGGACGGGGCGGCTCCGACGAAGAACGAGGCCGCCGCGGTGCCGGTGCCGAGCAGCCAGCGTCCGTCGCGACGCAGGCCGGGGCGCGGGTCCCGGTCCGCCCAGCCGAACCTGCGGGCGCCTTCCCGGAAGCACTCGGGCAGCCGGCGGGTGGCGAAGGGCAGCCCGGAGACGGGCCCCGCGGCCGGTTCGTTGCGCACCCGCAGGTCGATCGGGTCGACGCCGCACTTCTCGGCGAGTTCGTCGAAGGCGGACTCCAGCGCGAAGGAGCCCGGCGCCTCGCCCGGCGCGCGCATCCAGCTCGGCGTGGGCACGTCGAGCCGTACGAGGCGGTGTGCGGTGCGGTGCGCCTCGGCGTCGTACATCACGCGTGACACATCGGCGCTGCGCTCGACGAACTCGCGGAACTGCGAGGTGACGGAGAACGCCTGGTGGTCGAGGGCGAGCAGCCGGCCGTCCGCGTCGGCGCCGAGTCGCACGCGCTGCTCGGTCGGGCTGCGGTAGCCGACGAGTGAGAACATCTGACGGCGGGTCAGTACGACGCGGACCGGGCGGTGCAGCATGGTCGCCGCCATCGCGGCGACCACCTGGTGCGGGCGGACCGCCTTGGATCCGAAGCCGCCGCCGACGTGTTCGGACCGTACCCGCACCGACTCCGCGTCCAGGGAGAACAGGTTCGCGAGCTCCTGCGCCACCAAGGCGCTGCCCTGGTTGGAGTCGACGACTTCGAGCCGGCCGCTGTCCCAGCGCGCCGTCGCCGCGTGCGGCTCCATCGGGTTGTGGTGCTCCTCGGGCGTGGTGTACCGCTCGTCCACCACGGCCGCGGACGCGCCCAGTTGAGCCGCGAAGTCCCCTTTCTCCGTGTCCGACTGCGAACCCTGGGAGGCCTCCGGCGCGTACAGGCCGGGGTGCTCCGCCGAGAAGGCGACGTCGTGCGGCTCCTCCTCGTACCGGACGGTCAGCGCCTCGGCGGCCTCCCGCGCCTGCTCGGACGTCTCGGCGACGACGAGCGCCACCGGCCAGCCGAGGTGCGGCACCCGGTCGTGCTGGAAGACCTGGAGGATCGGGTCGGGCGGCCCCAGGGCCGTCATGTACTCCGATTCGACGCGAGGGGCGTTGCCGTGGTGCAGCACGGCGAGGACGCCGGGCATCGCGAGCACGGGCTCGGTCTCCACGGCGCTGACGCGACCGCGGGCGACGGTGGACAGCACCAGCCAGCCGTGGGCGAGTTCGGCGAACGGGATCTCCCCGGCGTAGCGGGCCGCTCCGGTGACCTTCTCCCGGCCCTCCAGTCGGGTGTGCGCGGTGCCGACGGCGCCGGTGACCGCCGCGGTTCCGGTCGTCACCGTCATCGGGCGGCCTCCTGGGTGAGTTCGGTCAGTGCGGCGACGACGAGGTTGCGCATCAGCGTCACCTTGTATCCGTTGTGGGGCAGCGGCTCGGCCGCGGCCAGTTCGGCGTCCGCCGCGGCGGCGAACGCGTCGGCGGTGGCCGGTCCCCCGGTCAGCGCCTGTTCGGCCGTACGGGCGCGCCACGGGCGGGACGCGACCGCCCCGAAGGCGAGGCGCACTTCGCGTACGGTGCCCTCCTCGACGTCGAGGGCGGCGGCGATCGAGCCGATGGCGAAGGCGTACGACGCGCGCTCGCGCACCTTGCGGTAGCGGGAGACGGCGGCGACGGGGGCCGGCGGCAGGGTGATGCCGGTGATCAGCGCGCCGGACGGGAGCGCGGTCTCCAGGTGCGGGGTGTCCCCCACGGGCAGGTAGAACTCCGAGAGCGGCAACTCCCCCGGCCCGTCCGCCGTTTCGTAGGTGACGGTGGCGTCGAAGGCGGCGAGCGCCACCCCCATGTCCGAGGGGTGCGTGGCCACGCAGTGCGCGGAGGCCCCGATGATGGCGTGGTTGTGGTGCTCGCCCTCGATGGCGGGGCAGCCGCTGCCGGGGGCGCGTTTGTTGCACGGCTGGGTCGTGTCGGCGAAGTAGGCGCAGCGGGTGCGCTGGAGCAGATTCCCGCCGACCGTCGCCATGTTGCGCAGCTGGCCCGAGGCGCCCGCGAGGACGGCCTGCGCCAGCGCGGGGTACTTGCGCCGCACTTCGGGGTCGGCGGCCAGTTCGCTGTTGGTGACGGTCGCGCCGATGCGCAGCCCGCCGTCCGGCGTGGACTCGATGCGGCCGAGGGGGAGTTCGCGCACGTCGATGAGGCGTGCGGGCCGCTCCACGCCGGTCTTCATCAGGTCGACGAGGTTGGTGCCGCCGCCGAGGAAGCGCGCCTCGGGGTCCTCGCCCCGCAGTGCGACCGCACCGGAGACGTCGAACACTCGCTGGTAGCCGAATTCCCTCATGCCGCCGCCTCCGCGTCCGCCGTGGTCTGCGCGTCCGCCGTGGTCTGCGCGTCGCCCGCGGCTATTCCGGCCGCCCGGGCGACCGCCTGCACGATCGACACGTACGCGCCGCAGCGGCACAGGTTGCCGCTCATCCGCTCGCTGATCTCGTCGGGGGTGAGCTGTGGCGGCCCCGCCTCGGGCCGCACGTCGTCGGTGACCGCGCTCGGCCAGCCCGCGGCGTGCTCCTCGATCACCCCGAGGGCGGAACAGATCTGTCCGGGCGTGCAGTAGCCGCACTGGTAGCCGTCGAGGTCGAGGAACGCCTGCTGCACCGGGTGCAGCGTTTCGCCGTCCGCGACGCCCTCGATGGTGGTGACCTCGCGCCCTTCGGCGGCGACCGCGAGCTGGAGGCAGGACACGGCCCGGCGCCCGTCGATCAGCACCGTGCAGGCGCCGCACTGGCCTTGGTCGCAGCCCTTCTTCGTGCCGGTCAGATCGAGGCGCTCGCGCAGCGCGTCGAGCAGGGTGGTGCGGTGGTCGACGGGCAGGCTGTGCTTCTCGCCGTTGATGTTCAAAGTGATGGCACTGGACGTCGGTAGGGCCATGATCAGCCTTCTTTCGCGTATGTGGTACGCGGCGGGGTGTCGGGGCGCGGCCCCTGGCCCCGGCGTGGTCGTGCGGGCAGCCGAGCGGTCCCGGTCGCCCCGGCACGAGCGCCCGGTCGGGGGCTCCTCCGGAACGGCGGATGGGAAGACGGTGGCGCTGTACGCAGCGGCGCCGCCTCGGCCACCTGCGACGCAGCCGGTGGCGGTACGACCGGTCACGATCGCCACCGGCCGGGTATGCCGCTAAGGTGGACCTAAGTGGACACTTGTCCGTTGGTACTCAACCTAACGGACAGTTGTCCGCTTAACAAGGCCGTTCCGGCCGGGATTCGGAAAGCCGTGATTCCGGTCGCGGTCCGGTCGCGGTCCGGCCGCGGTTCCGGAAGACCGTGATCGCGGAGAGCCGTGATCACGGGAAGCCGTGATCACGGGGGTTCCTGATCACTGGGATTCCTGATCACGAAAAGGCCGTGACCGCGGACGACCGCAGGACCGGCACGGCGTTCGGCTGGGAAGCCACGGCTCCGGAAAGCCGGGAAGGAGGACGAGTGCAGGAGAAGAGAGACGCCCCGCTGCGCTCGGACGCGCAGCAGAATCGCGAGCGCATCCTGACGGTGGCGCTGGACGAGCTGACACGGTGCGGCGACGTACCGCTGAGCGCGATCGCGAAGAAGGCGTGCGTCGGGCAGGGCACGTTCTACCGCAATTTCCCCAACCGCGAGTCCCTCGTGCTGGAGGTCTACCAGTACGGGGTCCGGCAGGTCTCCGACCGCGCCTCGCACCTGCTGGCGGCCCACTCCCCCGACCGCGCGCTGCGCGCGTGGATGACCGAGCTCGCCCAGTACGCCATGGTCAAGGCCGGTCTGGCCGACGCGCTGCGCAAGGCCACCAGCTCGCGCGGCACCCTGGCCGGGCTGGGCCACGGCCCGCTGTCCTCGGCCGTCACGCTCCTGCTGCGGGCGAACGACGAGGCGGGCACCATCCGTCCAGGGGTCACCCCCGACGACTTCATGCTCGCCATCGCCGGCCTCTGGCAGATCGATCCGCACGGGGACTGGCAGACGCGCTCGGCCCGGCTGCTGGACCTGGTCATGGACGGGCTGCGGGCCGGGGCTCCCCGGGCGGCACAAGACAAGGCACAAGACAAGGCGCAGGACGAGGCGCGGGTCGAAGTGAAGGACAAGGCGTGAGCCGGAGGGCGCGGCCGTAGAAACTACGAGCGCCATAGAAACTACGAGCCGCCGTAGGAACTACGAGCGCCGTAGGCGCTACGACCCGCCGTAGGGGCTACGAGCGCCGACGGGGCTTGCCGCCCTTGCTCCCCTGACCGCCCTTGCCGGGCTTGCCGCCCCTGCCGCTCCCCGGCTTACCGGCCCTGCCCGCCTTGCCGGCAGCGGGCTTGCCGCCCGCTGGCTTGCGGCGCGCGCCATCGCCTTCGGGACGCTTGGCCTTCTTCGGCTGCCGGTCAGCGGCCGGAGCCCGGCCGCGCGTGCTGTTGACGGTCCGGCCGCGAACGATCCCGATGAAGTCCTCCACCAGGTCCGTGGTCTTCTCCTGCGGCCACGACAGCGCGACCCGCGACTCCGGGGCGTCCGAGAGCGTCCGGTAGGTCAGGTCCTTGCGGTGGTACAGGCGGGCGAGCGACTGCGGAACAATCAGCAGCCCCACGCCAGCCGCCACCAGCTCGACGGCGTCGGCCGTCGTGGCGGGGCGGTCCTTGGCGGGCAGCCCCGGCGGCCGCTCCCAGCCGAGGGTGTCGTCGAGAGGGTGCAGCACGATCTCGTCGGCCAGTTCCTCGGCGGACACCTCGTCGACCGCCGCGACCACGTGGTCCTTCGGGACCACGACCACCGTCGTCTCGGCGTAGAGGGGGATCGCGCTGAGGTCCGCGCCGTCGACCGGCAGCCGTACGAAACCCGCGTCCGCGCCGCCGTCCCGCAGCACCCCGCACGCCTCGGCCGCGGACACCTGGACCAGGGTCAGCGGAACGTCCGGCAGCCGCTCGTGCCAGATCCGCACCCACTTGGTGGGCGTCACCCCCGGTACGTACGCAAGCTGGAAGGAAGGAGGTGTCTGGGAGCCGGTCACCGGGTCAGGCTACCGGCTCCTGGTCGGCGGTAGCGCACACGATCGATACCCTTGACACCATGACGTCGCACCAGACCACCCAGACCATGAAGCCCGCGACCGCGGCGAAGAAACTGGGTGTGCACCTTGAGGCCACCCCCGCCGAGTTCCAGGAGGGTGTCGTCTCGCGCACCGAGCTGAACGCCCTCCAGGCCGACCCGCCCCAGTGGCTGCTGGATCTGCGGCGCGACGGCCCGCACCCCCGTCCCGTGGTCGCGGCGAAGCTGGGCGTCTCCATCTCGGGTCTCGCCCGCGGCGGGGTCACGGAGGCGCTCACCACGGAGCAGATCGACGCGCTGAAGCAGGAGCTCCCCGAGTGGCTCCAGCACGAGCGCGCCACCCAGGCCGAGGTCCGCAAGGAGAACGTGCGCATCAAGGCCAAGCGGGCGGAGCGCGAGGAACAGCAGAGCTGACCCCGGCCCTCCCGGCCGTACGTTGATACGGCCATCCGCACCACCCGCACGCCCGGCCACCGGCCGGGCGTGTTCACGTGCGGGCGGCGTACCCGGCGGCGTCAGGCGGCGTGTACGGCGAGGAAGGGCGCGAGCGCCGCGTTGACCTGCTCCGGGTGGGTCAGCGGCGGGGTGTGCGCGGCGCCGGGGACGACCACGAGGGGGTCGGCGGCGCCGGGGAGCGCCGCGTGCAGGGCACGGCCCCCGCCCGGGGCGACGAGGTCTTCGTACGGTTCCGGGCCGCGGTGGAACGCGACTTCGCCCACTGCCACCAGGTCGTCCGGTACGCCCGCGCCCTCGACTACACGCCGCGCACGCTGTCCCGCGCGACCCGGGCCGCGGCCGGGGTCGGGGCCAAGGAGTTCGTCGACCGCCGCGTCGTCCTGGAGGCCAAGCGGCTACTGGCCCACGCGGACCTGCCCGCGGCATCGGTCGCGCGCCGCCTGGGCTTCGAGGACGCCGCCGACTTCGCCAAGTTCTTCCAGCGCTACGCCGGCGTCCCGCCGGGCGCGTTCCGCGCGTCGACGGCGTCGCCCGCCGCCGTCCCGCGATCCGGCGCGGTCGGGGCGGTCAGCCCAGGAAGCTGAGGCGCACCTGGCGCCGCGGATTGTCGACGTTGGTGTCGACGAGGCAGATGGACTGCCAGGTGCCGAGGGCCGGCCTGCCCGCGAGGACCGGGAGGGTCGCGTGGGGCGCGACCAGGGCGGGGAGCACGTGGTCGCGGCCGTGGCCCGGAGTGCCGTGGCGGTGGCGCCAGCGGTCGTCGGCGGGCAGCAGGTCGCGCAGGGCCGCGATGAGGTCTTCGTCGCTGCCCGCGCCGGTTTCGAGGATCGCGACGCCGGCCGTCGCGTGCGGGACGAAGATGTTGAGGAGGCCGTCGCGGTCGGGGGCCGTTTCGCGGAGGAACGCCTCGCAGTCGCCGGTCAGGTCGTACACCGCCTGTGTGGAGCCGGTGGTGATGTCCAGGATGCTGGTCCGGAAAGCTTCTGCCATGGGCCCATCCTCACGCATGCGCCCGCTCCCGCGCATGCGCCGGTACCCGGGCGGGTCACCGGTGCCACGGGACGGCCGCACGCCCGGTACTCGCGCGCGTACCCCGGCCCCGTACGTACGCCCGCACCCGCACGCCTCCCCGTCCCCGCCCGCGTACGTACGCCCGTACTCGCACACATCCCCGGTCCCGCCCCGTACGCCCGCACCCGCCGCTTTCCCGGCCCCGCCCGCGTACGCCCGCACCAGCCGCCGTCCCCGTACGTACGCCCGTAAGACCGCCGCAACAAAGGTCCGCCTGGTGAGACGGTCATTGCCCCGGCGGCTCGGGGATCGCTACGTTCACGGCATGTCTACGTCAGCCCGGCTCATCACGCGCGGTCACATCGACCTGCTGCGGGTGGCCTCTGCCGCGTGTCGCCGCGGCCGCTGACCTTTCTTCCGCGCGTCTCCCCCTCTGCCTTACGTACTCCCCTTCGCGTCTCGCGCGCCGCCGTGCTCGGCCCCGGGCAGGCCGCTGACGCGTACCCCGCCGCTGCCCCGGAGCCCTGATGAGCGTCAGTCATGCCCCGCCGGACATCTCGCCGCCCCTCGAACGCATCGTTCCCCTCGGTTCGCGCCGCTCGCGGATGCCGCGCTGGCTGCGGCGCGCCTGGGGCCCCGTACTGCTGCTCCTGGCGTGGCAGGTGTCCAGTTCCACCGGGTTGCTGCGGCCGGACGCGCTCGGGTCGCCGGGGGCGATGGCCGCGACCGCCCGGGACATGCTCGCCGACGGGACGCTGCCGTCGGCGATGCTGGTCTCGGTGCAGCGCGTCGCCGTGGGGCTGCTGCTCGGCGTGGCGGCCGGGACCGGGCTGGCGCTCGTATCCGGGCTGTCGCGGCTCGGCGAGGACCTGCTGGACGCGACCGTGCAGATGCTGCGGAGCATTCCGTGGGTCGGGGCGATCCCGCTGTTCATCATCTGGCTGGGCATCGGCGAGGCGCCGAAGGTCGCGCTGATCGCGCTCGGCGTCGCACCTCTATCTCAACGTCTATGCGGGGATTCGCGGGGTCGATCCGCAACTCATTGAGGCAGGCGGCTCGTTGGGACTCGGCCGGTGGGGGCTGATCCGCCATGTCGTGCTGCCGGGCGCGCTGCCGGGGGCCATGACCGGGCTGCGCTACGCGCTCGCCACCGCCTGGCTGGCGCTGGTCTTCGGCGAGCAGATCAACGCCGACGACGGCATCGGCTTCCTGATGAACCAGGCGCGGGAGTTCCTGCGCACCGACGTGATCGTGGTGTGCCTGGTGGTCTACGCCGTTCTCGGCCTCGTCGCCGATGTCGTCGTCCGTTTCCTCGAAAGGCTGCTGCTGCAATGGCGACCGACCTTCACCGGCCAGTGAGCCCCGACACGGACGGCGGCTCCGCGAACGGCCGTTCCGCGGGCGGCCCCGCGGCCGTCCGGGCCTCGGGGCTGACCAGATCCTTTGGCGGCCGTTCCGTCATCGACCGGCTTGAACTGACCGTCGAGGAGGGCGAGTTCGTGGCGCTCCTCGGCCGCAGCGGCTGCGGCAAGTCGACGCTGCTGCGGGTACTGGCCGGGTTGGACCGGGAGATCGAGGGCGAGGTGCTCGTACCGCGCCGCAGGGCCGTCGCCTTCCAGGCGCCCCGGCTGATGCCGTGGAAACGAGTGTGGCGCAATGTGCTGCTGGGGCTGCCCGGTCGGCCCGACCGCGAACGGGCCGAGCAGGCGTTGACCGAGGTCGGCCTCGGCCATCGGGCCGACGCCTGGCCCGCGACGCTGTCCGGCGGCGAGGCGCAGCGCGCCTCTCTCGCCAGAGCCCTGGTACGGGAGCCCGATCTGCTGCTCCTCGACGAGCCGTTCGGCGCGCTGGACGCGCTGACGCGCATCACCGCGCAGCGGCTGGTGGCGGAGTTGTGGCAGCGGCGCGGCTGCGCGGTGCTGCTGGTCACACACGATGTCGAGGAGGCGCTGCTGCTCGCCGACCGGGTGCTGGTGATGGACCGGGGCGTGATCGCGTACGAGCGGAGGGTGGGGCTGGAGCGGCCGCGCGACGTGGCCGGCCCGGCCTTCGCCGCCCTGCGCGCCGAGCTCCTCGGGCGGCTCGGCGTGGAAGAGACCGGATCCGGAGAGGGTGCCGGCGACACGCCCGACAGGCCGGCGGGCCCGTCCGGCAAGAGCGCCCTCGACACGCCCGTAACCGCTGACGGCTCGCGGCCCGCGCCCGTATCCGCATGAGCCGCGAGTGCGGCACCGGACGCGTACGACACACCGACGATCGGATCTGTGACATGAGACGGCCCCTCCGCCGCTCCTCT
This sequence comes from Streptomyces sp. NPDC050610, assembly GCF_040654875.1. NCBI lineage: Bacteria > Bacillati > Actinomycetota > Actinomycetes > Kitasatosporales > Streptomycetaceae > Streptomyces > Streptomyces sp. NPDC050610. Next base: position 13,857 of record NZ_JBFAIV010000022.1, read on the forward strand.
CTCCCCCTCCTCCTGCTGCCGTTCCTGGCGCTCGCCCTGACCGCCTGCGGCGGATCCTCCGCCGCCGACGCGGGCGGCCGCAGCGACGGGCGGGGGCCGGTGACGCTGAACGTCGGCGACCAGAAAGGCGGTTCGGAGGCCGTGCTGCGGGCCGCCGGGGAGCTGAAGGGCCTTACGTACAAGATCAAGTGGTCGACGTTCACCTCCGGGCCGCCGCTGCTGGAGTCGGTCAACGCCGGGGCGGTGGACGTCGGCGGGGTCGGCAACACGCCGCCCGTCTTCGCCGCCGCCGCACGGTCGAAGGTCAAGGTCGTGGCGGCCACGCACGGATCGGCGGCGGCCGAGGCGATCCTGGTCCGCGAGGACTCGCCGCTGAAACGGACCGCGGACCTCCGGGACCGGTCCGTCGCGGTGGCGCAGGGCAGTTCCGCGCACTACCAGCTCGTGGCCTCGCTGGTGAAGGCCAGGCTGTCGCCGAAGGACGTACGGCTGAGCCTGCTCCAGCCGGCCGACGCGCTGGCCGCGTTCAGCCGCGGCAAGGTGGACGCCTGGGCGGTCTGGGACCCGTACACCTCGCAGGCGCTGCGCAACGCCGGCGCCCGCACGCTCACGACCGGGCAGGGCGTGGTCAACGGCCTCAGCTTCCAGGTCGCCGCGCCGGCCGCGCTCACGGACCGGAAGAAGTCCGCGGCGCTCAAGGACTACGTCGAGCGGCTGCGCCGGGCGCAGGACTGGGTGTACGAGCACCCCGAGGACTGGGCCAAGGTGTGGGCGAAGGACACCGGGCTCCCCTACGACGTGGCGCTGGACGCCGTGCGGCGCAGCGCGGGCACCCGGGTGCCGGTGGCCGTGGACGACGCGGCCGTCGCCGCCGAACAGAAGATCGTCGACACCTTCGCGCGGCTCGGGCTCATCCCCCGCGCGTACCGCTTCGCGGACTTCGTGGACCGCCGGTTCAACGGTTCCCTGCCGCCGTCCACCACCGCGCCGCGCACCTACGGAGAGGCTTCCTGATGTCCGTACATCTGCACTGGTTCCTGCCGACGGGCGGCGACGGCCGTACCCTCGTGGACCGCCACGCCTATACGGACGGCGGCATCAAGCGCTCGCGCATCACCCCGGTGAGCGGGGTACGGGCGCCCGACATCGAGTATCTGGCGCAGATCGCCAAGGCGGCCGAGCAGCTCGGCTTCGAGGCGGTGCTGACGCCGACGGGCACCTGGTGCGAGGACGCGTGGCTGACGACGGTGGCGCTCTCGCAGCACACGGAGCGACTGAAGTTCCTGGTGGCCTTCCGGCCAGGGGTGATCTCCCCGGTACTGGCCGCGCAGATGGCCGCCACCTATCAGCGCATCACGCGCGGCAGGCTGCTGCTCAACGTGGTGACGGGCGGCGACTCGACCGAGCAGCGACGCTTCGGCGACCACCTGGACCACGACCGGCGCTACGCGCGGACCGCCGAGTTCCTGGAGGTCGTGCGCGGGGTGTGGGGCGGTACGCCCTTCGACTTCGACGGCGAGCACTTCCAGGTCAGCGGAGGTCTCACGGCGCTGCCCCCCGATCCGCTGCCGGAGATCTTCTTCGGCGGCTCCTCGGCCGCGGCGGGCCCGGTCGCGGCCCGGCACGTCGACGTCTATCTGACCTGGGGCGAGCCGCCGGAGCAGGTGAAGCGCAAGATCGACTGGATCAGCGAGCTCGCGGCGCGCGAGGGGCGCACGGTCCGCTTCGGCATCCGGCTGCACGTCATCTCGCGGGACTCCTCCCGCGAGGCGTGGGCGACGGCGGACCGGCTGCTGGACGACCTGGACGCGGAGACGGTGCGCGCCGCGCAACAGGCCCTGGGCAAGAGCGAGTCGGTGGGCCAGCAGCGGATGCTGGCCCTGCACGGCGGCGAGCGCGACAAGCTGCAGATCTCGCCGAACCTGTGGGCCGGCGTCGGCCTGGTACGCGGCGGCGCGGGCACAGCCCTGGTCGGCGCCCACGCCGAGGTCGCGGACCGCATCGAGGAGTACCACGCGCTGGGGATCGACCACTTCGTGCTCTCGGGATATCCGCACCTCGAAGAGGCGTACTGGTTCGGCGAGGGCGTCACTCCGGAGCTCGCGTCCCGCGGCCTGCTGCCACGGCTCCCGGCATCGCCGCTCGCCGGCGTCCCCGCGGCCAATGGCCGTCCGGCCTCGGCGCCCGGGGGTGCGCCGCTGCTGCTCGCGGGCGGGCGGTAGAGCACTGCGGGTCCCCGTCCGTGCGCCACGGGGGCAGCGGCACGGGCGGGGCCTTTTCAATGGCTCACGGGGTCACTTGCCCCCGGCGCCCCCGCTCGGCTGCGGCTCGCGGGGAGCCTCCGGGGGCATCGATCCGCCGTCGTGCTTCCCGCCGTCCTGTGCGACAGCCCCCAGTTCCTGGGGATGCCGGAAGGGCACGCCGCGCCACCCTTCCGCGTCGGGCACGCGGGTCTCGTACGTCTCGACGGCCACACCGCTCATGTACCAACCTCCTCTTCTCATAGGAGGCCACGCCGCCGTACGGTCGACGGCATGGCCCGTACCGGGTCACCCGCTCCGGCGTCCGACCTGTCCAGGGATCCACGCCGGAACGGGCGCCGCTCCCGCCCCGCCGGCCCGGTAATCGTCAACCGGGCCGTCGGGACGGAGTCTTGGGTCAGGCGCGGAACACGGCCTCCGGGGAAACCAGGCGCTCCACGCCCCCGCGCTCCGGCGCGACGAACGCCGTCGGCCGCTTCCGCCGCTTGTTCGGCGGGTCTGCCGGGTCCTCGTAGTCGGGCAGCAAGTCCCGCAGGACGAACACGCACCCCGCCTCGTCGGCCACGCGGTGACCGACGTCCGCATGGGTGACCATCAGTGGCCCTCGGGATGCCGCGCGATCCGAACGTTGCAGTCCGTCACAGTCGTCATATCGCCACCCGCCCGCGCCCAGTCCCGCACCTTCGCGAGTTCCGCGCACCCCTTGCAGTCGGGCACCGGAGTCGGCTCCAACACGCCGGTGCGGTCCGGGAGATCAATCGGCGGTGTGCTGTATCTCGTCGGTTCGGTCATTGCCCGACTCCTTCGCGTTGTCCGGATGGCGACCACGCTAGGGAGCACGGCAAGCCGCCACCTACCGAGTTCTATGGAGTTCCATGCGCTTCACTCCAACGCGTCAATCGCGGCGGTGATACGGGCCCGAGCTCCGGCCCCGTAGACGGCGAGTTTGGAGAACTCCCCGAACGCCTTGAGGTAGTCCCGCACTTCTGTCGGCGCGGCCACGTTCACCTGTGCCGTCAGCAGCTCGACTTGGACTTGCTCCTCGTCGTAGACGCTGAACGTCTCGGTCATCCACATGCGCCGGTCGGCGGTGAACGGAATCACGCCGAGCGAGACGGACGGGAGTGCCATGACCGCCAGCAGGTAGCCCAGTTGGCCCGCCATGGCCTCGGCGTCGCCGACGCGGTGCCGCAGAACGCCTTCCTCGACCAGCAGCGCGAAGCGGTGGTTTCCCTCACGGATCACGTGCGAGCGCTCGATACGGGCTCTCACCGCGTCCGAGACGTCGTCGTGCGTCCCCCGGAAGTGAGCGATGGACGACAGCAGCGCATGGGCGTACGCGTCCGTCTGGAGCAGCCCCGGCACGACGTTGGAGCAGTACACGCGGAACACCCGCGTTCGCTCGAACAACGGCACGTACGACTCTTGCAGACGGCGCATCCCCGTCCGCTGCAACCGCCTCCACTCGACGTACGCGTTCTCAGCGGTCCGGGTAGCGGCGATCAGGTCGGCGGCTTGGTCCTCCGCGCCACAGGCCCAGCACCACGCGTGCACGTCGGCGTCGGACGGCGGGGTGACGGCGTTCTCAAGGCGCGACACCTTCGAGGGGTACCAACCCGTCCTGCCGGCGATCACCCTGGCGCTGAGGCCCGCGTCCCGACGCATCTCCCGCAGCCTGGCGGCGACCGCCTTGCGGGCGTCCTGAACACTGGAGGAAGGGGACGCGGGCATCAGCTGATCGGGACCTCAGATCTTGTACTGGTCGTGGGGCGTGGCCCGTTCCCACACCGCCTCGAACGCGGCCGCGCACAACTTCGCCACGCCGGGCTCGTCGGTGACGTCGTCACCCAAGTACTCGCCCTCCCCAGAGAAGTAGCCGAACCTCACCATCCGGTCGTCGAACAGCCAGAAGTCATTTCCCGGCAGCCCGATATCCGACGCGTTCCGGCGCGGCAGCCAGCGGATCCGCTCACCCGCCGCGACGTTGGTGAACGTGCCGTCATACAGGTACCGGGTGTACTCGCTCACCGGCTCCGACACGATCCTGGCCCGCCGGATGACAACGCCCCGCGCTACGGTCTCGGCCACCAGGTCGAGCCACGGGCGCCACCACGACGCACGGTCGTCGGGGTCCGGTCGGTGCCCCGCCTTGCATGCGGCGACGCGCGGTGCTTCGTCCGTAGTAGTCCCGCATCTCAAGGTGAACCGCCGACCGCCGGCAGCCCGCCAGCGACTCACTGGACGGCGGCGCGCTCTGCCACACAACAGGCCTCCCGAATCGCAGCCACCATCCGAAGGGGCAGCCGGACCACGTCTTCACTGTCAGGGATCGGGCCGGTCTCCAAGCACTTCGCCAGCGTCCCGGCCTCGGCCTTCCATCCCTGCACCACAACTTCCTACTTCCCCTCGTCCACCCACACCGTGAGGCAGTTCGCCCTATCGGTCTTCCGGTCCTTGGCGACGAACAGTAGGGCCATACCTGCCTCCGATGCCTACTCGCTTCCACAAGGTTCTACGAGGCTTGCCCAGTGAGACGCGGCACGTCAAGCGCATGGCACATGCCTGACAGACGGCTCGGAGAGGGACCGCGACCGGCGAACCGGAAATCGTCAACCGGACCGGCGGGGCGGAGTCTTGGGCCCTACAGAGGACGCGGCCTCTGGTCCGGTAGATCAATCGGCGGTGTGCTGAATCTCGTCGGTTCGGTCATTGCCCGACTCCTTCGCGTTGTCCGGATGGCGACCACGCCAGGAACGGCGGAGCCTCGGCTCACAGCGGATTGCGGGCGATTGCACATGGACTACACGAGAGAGTCACGCGCCTTGACCAGTAGCGCTCGGGCCCTGTCGCCGTAGACGGCCATTTCGGCCAGCGTGGCGAACGTGTCGGCGTACACCTTCACCTCGCTGGGCTGCGTCAGCGTCAGGTAGCCGGACGCCAATTCGACGTTGACTTGCGCGTTGTCATAGACCCAGAAGTTCTCGACCGGTAGTTGGCACCGTTGTTGGGCCACCGGGACGATGCCGAGGCTGACGTTCGGCAGTCCGCTCACGGTGAGCAGGTGCTCCAGTTGTTCTTCTTGCGCCTCCCCGGTACTGAGCGTGTTCCGGAGAACGGGCTCTTCGATCAAGAACGCGAACAGCCGTTGGCCTTCGTAAAGCACCCGCTGGCGCTCCATGCGCGCGGCCACGGCGTCGGCTACATCGTCGAGCGGCACCCGTTGCCGCTGAATGGTCCGCAGCACGTCCTCGGTGTACCGGTAGGTCTGGAGGAGGCCGGGAAGAGCCCAGGAGCTGTACGCACGGAACCGGCGCGTGCGCTGGTACAGCGGTAGACGCTCGTCCTGGGATCGCCGCAGCCCGGCACGCTCAAGCCGCTGCCACGTCAGCCACATGCCCTCGACATCCCGCAGTGCGGCGACCAGGTCGCCCGCCTGGTCCTCGGCGTCGCACACCCGGCACCACGCCCGGATGTCGCCCTCGCTGGGCCGCGACTTCCCCGTAGAGATCCGGGAGACCTTGGACGGGTGCCAGCCGCACCGGGCGGCGAGATCCTTGCCTTCGAGTCCGGCGTCCTTGGCCAACTCGCGCAGGCGGCCGGCAAGGGCCTGCCGGGCTTTCTGAACACTGGACGACGCTGCTTGGGACATGGCTCGCTAAACCACCCTGTACTCCCCGTGAGGCATGGCCCGCTCCCACACCAGCTCGAAGGCGGACTCGACCAGCCGAAGGACCTCCGGTTCCGTGCGCCACTCTCGGTCGACGACATCCCCGACTCCGGAGAAGTACGTGAACAACACGGCCTCGCTGTCGAACATCCACAGGTCGGTACCGGGGAGCGGGATGTCAGCGGCCTTCCGACGGGACAGCCAGCGGACCGATTCACCGGCCACCACGTTGGGGAACGTCACGTCGTACTCATACCGGATGTAGTCCGTCACCGGTTCCGAGACGACCCTCGCCCGCCGCATGGCAACTCCGCGCGCCGTCGTCTCCGTCACCACGTCCAGGAACGGCCGCCACCACGTGGAACGGTCAGCGGCAGGGTCCAGCCGTTTCCCTTGCTGCCAAGCGACGAACTCGGGGTCGTCGGGCTGATAGGAGTCGCGCAGTTCCAGATGCACAGCGGAATGGCGGGCCTGCGCCAGCCCGTCGAGTACGGCGTTCACCATGGCCCTGCCCACCCTCGCCGGACAGCAGGTACTGCCTGCATGACCTTGGGCATCCGAACGATCACCTCGTGACGGGATACTTCCCTACCGCGCCCGGGGATCGAGGCGCCCTCCTGGGGCGCCTTCACCTCTTCCTCGGTCGCCTTGTAGGACTGAATCAGCAGGTCTCCGCTGTCCTCGTCCATCCACACAGTGGGCGAGTCGTCCTTGCCGGTGTCCGGGACGATCCCAAGGAATCGCAGCTTCATGTCTGGCCCCCACCGCCGAATCCGCTTGCACTCGATTGCTCGACTTTCACGCGACCCGCCATCCCCGTCAAGCGGCCGCGACATGCGCAAACAAGTTCGACGGCCGAGCCGAGGCCGGGATCGGCGATCCGGGAAGAGATCCCCCGCCCCCACCGTTAGTAGAACCATGAACAACTTCGGGGCGCGCGAAGTCGACGTCGTCGTGATCGGCGCCGGGCAGGCCGGCCTGTCCAGCGCCTACCACCTGCGACGGGCCGGCTACCAGCCCGGCCACGGCTTCGTCGTGCTGGACCACGCGCCGCGCCCCGGCGGCGCCTGGCAGTTCCGTTGGCCCTCGCTCACGTACGGCAAGGTGCACGGCATGCACGCGCTGCCCGGCATGGAGCTGACCGGGGCCGATGGCGCACGGCCGTCGTCCGAGGTGATCGGCGAGTACTTCGCGGCCTACGAGCGCACCTTCGACCTGCGCGTTCGCCGGCCGGTGGACGTCGCGGAGGTGCGTGAGGGCGAGGGCGGGCGGCTGCTCGTACGGGCGTCCGACGGCGACTGGTCGACGCGGGCGCTGATCAACGCGACCGGCACCTGGGACCGGCCCTTCTGGCCGCGCTACCCCGGGCAGGAGACGTTCCGGGGCCGTCAGCTGCACACCGCGAACTATCCGGGGCCGCGGGAGTTCGCAGGTCAGCGGGTGCTCGTCGTGGGCGGGGGCGCGTCCGGGACGCAGCATCTGATGGAGATCGCGGAGGTGGCGGCCAGTACGACGTGGGTGACCCGGCGGCCGCCCGTCTTCCGCGAGGGGCCGTTCGACGAGCGGGCCGGCCGGGAGGCGGTGGCGCTGGTCGAGGAGCGCGTACGGCTGGGGCTGCCGCCTCGGAGCGTCGTCTCGGTGACCGGTCTGCCCGTGACCGACGCGGTGCGGCGGGCCCGGGAACAGGGCGTACTGGACCGGCTGCCGATGTTCGACCGCGTCACGCCGACCGGGGTGGCCTGGGACGACGGCGCGCGAGGGCGAGCGCCCCGGACCGTGGACGTCGACGTCATCCTCTGGGCCACCGGGTTCCGGCCCGCCATCGACCACCTCGCCCCCCTCAAGCTGCGCGAGAGCGGCGGCGGGATCAGGGTCGAGGGGACCCGTGCGGTGCGCGACGCGCGCGTACACCTGGTGGGGTACGGTCCGTCGGCGAGCACGATCGGAGCGAACCGCGCGGGCCGAATGGCGGTACGCGACATTCGCGAACTGCTCGCGCGCGAGCCGGCGGCGGCCGCGGCGCCGGTGGCGTGAGCCACTGGTCAGGCGGCCCGGCGGGCGGCCGGACCAGCGGGAAACCTACGGCCAGGCGGACGGCTCAGCCGTCCCGGAACTGACGGCCCGACAGGTCCCGGGGATATGAGCAAGGCGTGACAGACATCGGATGAATCCTTCACAGCCATAGGCCCCTGGGGCAGTATGGCCGCAGTCCCGAAGGAGGTTCCGTGCGCGTCGCGCTCTTTGTCACCTGCGTCAACGACACTCTCTATCCGCACACCGGGCAGGCCGTCGTCACCCTGCTGGAGCGGCTCGGCGTCGAGGTGGACTTCCCGTCGGCGCAGACGTGCTGCGGGCAGCCCCAGTTCAACACGGGGTACCGGCACGAGACCGAGCCGCTGGTGCGCCGCTACGCCGCGGCCTTCCGGGAGTACGACTACGTGGTCACGCCGTCCGGTTCGTGTGCGGCGATGGTCCGCGACAACTACCCGCGGATCGGCGCGAAGGCGTCCGCCGAGGGGCGGGGCGAGGAGCTGACCGAGGCCGCGGCCAGCGCGGTGCCGAAGACGTACGAGTTGACGGAGTTCCTCGTCGACGTGCTGGGCGTGACGGACGTCGGCGCGTACTACCCGCACACCGTCACCTACCACCCCACCTGCCACGGGCTGCGGATGCTCGGCCTCGGCGACCGGCCGCGGCGGCTGCTGGAGCACGTCAAGGGCATCGAACTGCGCGAACTGGCCGGCGCGGACGAGTGCTGCGGCTTCGGCGGCACCTTCGCCGTCAAGAACGCCGCCGTCTCGGCGGCGATGGGAGCGGACAAGGCGCGCGCCATCGTGGACACCGGGGCCGAGACCATCTGCACCGTCGACAACTCCTGCCTCATGCACATCGGCGGCACCCTGGCCCGGCAGGGCGCGGCGGCCCGGCCCGTGCACATCGCGGAGATCCTGGCCGCCACGGAGGGCGCTCCGCCGCCCGCCGCGAAGGCCGCCGCCGAGGGGAGCCCGCTGTGACCCGTACGTACCTCGGCATGCCGGGCAGCCACCCCGCCGCCTCCCGCGCGCCGTTCCCCGAGGCCGCGGCGGCCTCCACCCAGGACGCCCAGCTCCGCGGCAACCTCCGGCACGCCACCCACACGATCCGCGCCAAGCGCGCCAAGGCCGTGGCGGAGCTGGACGACTGGGCCGCGCTGCGCGCCGCCGGTGCCGCCGTCAAGGACCGGACGCTCCGTCACCTCGACCACTACCTGGAGCAGTTGGAGGAGGCCGTCACCCGCGCCGGGGGCACCGTGCACTGGGCGGCGGACGCGGACGAGGCGAACCGCGTCGTCACCCGGCTCGTCCAGGAGACCGGCGAGCGCGAGGTCGTCAAGGTCAAGTCGATGGCGACGCAGGAGATCGGGCTCAACGAGGCGCTGGCGAAGGCCGGGATCAGCGCGTACGAGACCGACCTCGCGGAGCTGATCGTGCAGCTCGGCGACGATCTGCCCTCGCACATCCTGGTACCGGCGATCCACCGCAACCGCGGCGAGATCCGCGACATCTTCCGCGAGAAGATGGCCGCTTGGGGCCGCCCCGCGCCGGACGCGCTCACCGACGAGCCGCGCGAACTGGCGGAGGCGGCGCGGCTGCATCTGCGCGAGAAGTTCCTGAACGCCAAGGTGGGGATCTCGGGCGCGAACTTCATGGTGGCCGACTCGGGCACCCTGGTCGTCGTCGAGTCCGAGGGCAACGGGCGGATGTGCCTGACGCTCCCCGAGACGCTCATCTCGGTGGTCGGCATCGAGAAGATCGTGCCGACGTGGCAGGACCTGGAGATCTTCCTCCAACTGCTGCCCCGCTCCTCGACGGCCGAGCGGATGAACCCCTACACCTCCACCTGGACCGGCACCGCCGACGGCGACGGCCCGCGGACCTTCCACCTGGTGCTGCTCGACAACGGCCGCACCGACACGCTCGCCGACCAGGTCGGCCGGCAGGCGCTGCGCTGCATCCGCTGCTCGGCCTGTCTCAATGTGTGCCCGGTCTACGAACGGGCGGGCGGCCATGCGTACGGGTCGGCCTACCCGGGTCCGATCGGCGCGATCCTCACCCCGCAGCTGCGCGGCGTCAGCGGCTCCCTGGAGGCGTCGCTGCCGTACGCGTCCTCGCTGTGCGGCGCGTGCTACGAGGTGTGCCCGGTCGCCATCGACATCCCGGAGGTGCTGGTCCATCTGCGGGAGCGGGTCGTCGAGGGCGGCGAGGTGACGCTGCGCGGCTCGAAGGCGGTGATCAAGCCCGCGAAGGGGCACGCCGCCGAGCGGGCGGCGATGCGGGCCGCCCGCTGGGCGCTCGACCATCCGGGCGCGCTCCGCCGCGGCCAGCGGCTCGCCGCCCGTACCCGCCGGCTGCACCCCAAGCGGCTGCCCGGCCCCGGCCGCGCCTGGTCGGAGACGCGCGAGCTGCCCGAGGTGCCGGCGGAGTCGTTCCGGGACTGGTGGGCCCGTACACGCGGCGAGAAGGGCACGAAGTGAACAGCAGAGAGAGGGTGCTGGGGCGGGTGCGGCGCGCGCTGGCGGATGTGCCGCGGCACGAGCGGCCGCAGGACCATCCGGTGGCACGCGACTATCTGCGGACGCACGGCGACCGGACGCACGCCGAGCGGGTCGATCTGCTCGCCGAGAACCTGGCCGACTACCGAGCCGCCGTGCACCGCTGCGCGTCCGCCGAACTGCCCGCGCTGATCGCCCGCCTGCTGGGCGAGCACGGTTCGCGCAGCGTGGTCGTGCCGGCCGGGCTGCCGCCGGAGTGGCTCGCGGAGGCGGACGTCGAGCGGCTGCCCGACGCCGCCGGGGACACGGCGCGCGGCCTGGACGCCGTGGACAGCGTCGTCACCGGGTGCGCGGTCGCCATCGCCGAGACCGGCACGGTCGTCCTCGACGCCGGGCCGGACCAGGGGCGCCGCCGCATCACGCTCGTACCCGACCACCACATCTGCGTGGTACGGGCGCGGGAGCACGTCGTCGACTCGGTGGTGCAGGGGCTGGAACGGCTGGCCCCGGCGCACCCGCTGACCTGGATCTCGGGGCCGTCGGCGACGAGCGACATCGAGCTGGACCGGGTGGAGGGCGTGCACGGCCCGCGCACCCTCGAAGTGATCATCGTGGAGGACGAGGCGGAGGCGTGAGGGACGGGCGGCCCTGATCCGCTGGATCTCCCCGCGCTCCCGGATCTCCCGACTCTCCCAGATCTGCCAGTGATCGGTGGCCGGTGGTCCGTGTGCTGATCCGCAGGGACGCCGAGACCGTACGGACGCAGGCCGCCCGCGCGCGCCACCCCGCTCTGGGCAGGGCTCAGCCGGCGACAGCCGACTCGATCGCCGCGCACCGTGCGATCAGGTACTCGTCCGCTCCCGGCGCGGCGGTCACCTGGAGGCCGAGCGGCAGTCCGTCGGCGGCGCGGTCGGCGGGCACGGTGAGGGCGGGCGCGCCGGCGTAGCTCCAGGGCAGGTTCATGATCGAGCTACCGGTGGTGGCGATGCCGCGCGGCGCGGGCCCCGGCGCGGCGGGCATGATCCACAGATCTGCGCCCGCCTCGTCCATCGTGTGCGGCAGACGGGCGCGGAACTCGTCCCGGTGCCGCAGCGCGCCCTCGTAGTCCGCCCGCGCGACGCCGTGCCCCTGCCGGATCGCGGCCGCCGTCTCCTCGCGGTAGTACCGCTCATAGCGCGGGAACCAGTCGGCGTGGACGCGGGCGACCTCGTAGCGGTTGACGAGGAACTGCTGCCGGACGATCTCCTCGTAATCCGCCATGAACGGAACCCGGCGGACCGGGAAACCGGCGTCGGCCAGCCGCTCGACCTGCCGTTCGAAGGCGGCCAGCGCCTCGTCGTCGGCACGCCGGAGATAGGGGCCGTCGGGGACGCCGAGGACCGGCGGCCGGTCGTACGCTGCCGCGTCCCGCCAGCCGTCGCAGAGCACGGCGGCGGCGCGCGCCGCGCCCGCGACGTCGGGCGCGAAGACGCCGACCGTATCCAGGGTGGGCGCGTTGTCGATGACGCCGGCGACGGGTATGCGGCCGTGAGTGGGCTTGTAGCCGACCACGCCGCAGAACGCCGCCGGGCGGATCACGGAGCCGACCGTCTGGGTGCCGATCGCCAGCTCCACCATGCCCGCCGCGACGGCGGCGGCCGAGCCGCTGCTCGAACCGCCGGGCGAGTGCTCCAGGTTGTGCGGGTTGCGGGTGGGCCCCGGCGCGAGGACGGCGAATTCCGCCGTCACCGTCTTCCCGGCCACCAGCGCGCCCGCTGCCCGCAGCCGGTCGACCACCACGGCCTGAGGGCCCGTCAGCGCCTCGGCGGGCACCTCCGATCCGGCGCGCGTGGGCAGGCCGTCGACGCGGATGATGTCCTTCACGCCGACCGCGATGCCGTACAGCGGCGGCTCGGCGGAGCTCCCGGAGTGGCGCGCGGCCGTCTCGGCGGCCTCGGCGCGCAGCCGTTCGCGGCGGTCGGGTTCGGCGACGAAGGCCCGTACGTCCATGTCCAGCCGATCGATCCGGTCGCATAGCCGGTCTGTGTCCAGCGTCGGATTTCTCATGCTCACCGAGGTTACGGGGGTGTGCGGGGGTGCAGACAGGGGGTCCGGGCGGTGGCAGGATGCGGCACAGCTCACTGATCATGTGCAACTTCTCGCCGATCCACGCATGGAGGCGTCGTGTTCACCCGCTCAGCGCTGTCCGCCCTCGCCGCCACCACCGCCGCCCTCGCCCTGCTGGTCGGCTGTACGAGCACCAAGGTCTCCGGATCGGACGGCTCGGAGCTGAGCCTGGTCGAGAAGGGGAAGCTGAAGACCTGCACCCATCTGCCCTACGAACCGTTCCAGGTCCGCAAGCACAACAAGATCGTGGGCTTCGATGTGGATCTGGTGGATCTGGTCGCGGAGGATCTCAAGGTGAAGCAGGAGATCGTGGACGCGCCCTTCGAGGGCATTCAGACCGGCGAAGACCTCAATACCCGGAAGTGCGATATCGCCGCGGCCGGGATGACCATCACGCCGGTGCGCGAGAAGAACCTGGACTTCTCGGACAGCTATTTCGAGGCGACTCAGGCCCTGCTCGCCAAGAAGGGCGCGCCGTATCGGAGTCTCGCCGATCTCAAGGGGAAACGGCTGGGCGTCCAGCAGGGCACCACGGGCGAGGTCTACGGAAGGAAGCACGCCCCAGGGGCCACCAAGGTTCAGTTCGAGGATCTGGCCCTGCTGCTCACGAATCTGAAGACCGGGCAGCTCGACGCGGTGGTCCACGACAACGGCGTTCTCCTGGACTACGCGAAGAAGAATCCGGAGCTTGCGGTGGCGGCCGAATTCCGTACGGGCGAGCAGTACGGCTTCGGTGTGCAGACCGGCAACGACGCGCTGCGCGAGGAGGTCAACAAGGTGCTCAAGAAGGCCAAGGCGGACGGTCGCTACGACCGTATCTACCGCAAATGGTTCTCCACCGCTCCCAAGAAGTGAGGAGACCGCCTCACATGGCCATGTCCCGCCGACAGCGGTCCCGGGCGATACGCGCCGTCCAGTACGCCGTGCTCGCCGCCGTCCTGCTCACGCTGGTGTTCGCCGCCGACTGGGGCGAGATCCGGCGGGCCTTCTTCGACGCCGAGGTCGCGAAGGCCCAATTCCCCGACATCATCACCACCGCACTGGTCAACACCGTCATCTACACCCTTCTCGGGTTCGGCTTCGGACTGCTCCTCGGGCTGCTGCTGGCGCTCATGCGGCTCTCGGAAGTGCCGCCCTACCGCTGGCTGGCCGTCGCCTATATCGAGTTCTTCCGCGGCGTACCCACGCTGCTGGTCTTCATCGCCCTGGGGTTCGGCGTTCCACTCGCCTTCCAGGTGGCCATCAATCAGTACGCGACGGTGATGCTGGCTCTCGGCCTGGTCGGCGCGGCCTACATGGCGGAGACGATACGGGCGGGCATCCAGGCGGTCCCCAAGGGGCAGACCGAGGCGGCGCGTTCGCTGGGCATGTCGCAGAGCCGGGCCATGGTGTCGATCGTGATTCCGCAGGCGTTCCGGATCGTGCTGCCGCCGCTGACCAATGAATTGATCCTGCTGACGAAGGATTCCTCACTGGTGTATTTGCTGGGCCTCTCGCTCGACCAGTACGAGCTGTCCAAGTTCGGCCGGGACGCCCTCAATCAGAACCGCAGCCTCACCCCGATCCTGATCGCGGGGCTGTGCTATCTGGTCATCACGCTGCCGCTCGGCCATCTGGTGCGGCGGCTTGAGGCCCGTACGGCGAGGGCGAGGTGAGCGGCATGGAGAGCGACGTGGAGAGCGGGGCGACAGGTGGCGCGGCGAGCGGTTCGGCGGGCGGCGTGGAGAGCGGCGCGGCGGGCACGGCCATCGAGGTCCGGGGGTTGCGCAAGTCCTTCGGCGAGCTGGAGGTGCTGCGCGGCATCGACTTCCGGGTGGCGCGCGGCGAGGTGGTGTGCGTGATCGGACCGTCCGGGTCGGGCAAGTCGACGCTGCTGCGGTGCGTGAACCTGCTGGAGGAGCCGACGTCCGGGTCGGTGACGGTGGCCGGCGTCGAGATCACCGATCCGGAGGTGGACATCGACCAGGTGCGGCGGCGGATCGGCATGGTCTTCCAGTCGTTCAACCTCTTCCCGCACCTGTCGGCCCTGGGGAACCTCACCATCGCCCAGCGGCGGGTGTTGCACCGGGGCAAGGCTGAGGCCGTGCGGGTGGCGAGGGAGCGGTTGGAACGGGTGGGGCTCACGGACAAGGAGTCCGCCTACCCGGCGCAGCTCTCCGGCGGCCAGCAGCAACGGGTCGCCATCGCACGGGCGCTGGCCATGGACCCCGAGCTGATGCTGTTCGACGAGCCGACGTCGGCGCTCGACCCGGAACTGGTGGGCGAGGTGCTCGCGGTGATGCGCTCACTCGCCGACGAGGGCATGACGATGCTCGTCGTCACGCACGAGATGAGCTTCGCGCGGGAGGTCGCGGACCGGGTGGTGTTCATGGACGGCGGAGTGATCGTCGAAGAGGGCACGCCGGAGCAGGTCGTGGGCGCGCCCCGGCACGCCCGTACGCGGTCCTTCCTCGCGCGCGTACTCGACCCGGCGGCCACGAAACTCGATCCGGGGACCGTCGAGCCCCCCTCAGAGACCGCCGGACACGACGAACACACGAACAAGGGACCGGACGTTCGCTAGAACGCGTGATCGTTCCGGGAGAGATTGCGAAATCACCCTGCGACGCATGATGCTTACGGTGCGCAAGCGACGGGCTGCAGACCGTCATCGCGCATCCGGCTCAAGTCCCCATGACGAGCCGGATGTTGGTCCCACATTTGCACCAAGGAGAAGGCACCACCATGAACATCATCACCAACCTGCTCGCCGGCATCGTCCACTTCGTGGGTTGGCTCGTCTGACGGACGCTCTCCCCCCCATGCGGCGCCGCATCTCCCCGTCCCAGGGAGGTGCGGCGCCGCCGCGTCGTGCCGTGCTGCGCCGTGCTATGTGCACGGCACGCATAGCCGACCCGCTCGCTCAGCATGCCGGCCTGCTCGCTCAGCCCGCTCAGCCCGCTCTGGAGGAACGCGGCATCGACGCGGCCGTACGCGACTTCGTCGACCGCGGCGCCCTCGGTCGCTTCGGGGGCTCCGGGGGCTCCGACCCACGACTCGGCCCGTCCGTTCAGCGCTCCATCGGCCGCTTCGCGGTCTCCGGCAGGACGCAGTACACGCAGGCCGAGATCAGGCAGAGCCCGGCCACGTACCAGGGGAAGCCCCCGGCGTGGCCGGCCTGTTTGAACCAGGTGCCGACGTACGGGGCGGTGCCGCCGAAGAGCGCCACGGTCAGCGAGTACGGAAACCCGATGCCTGCGGCCCGTACGCGCGCGGGGAAGACCTCCGCGTTCACGGCGGCTGCCACCGAGGTGTAGCCGGTGAGCAGGACCATGCCCGCGCACTGGACCAGCAGCAACGAGAGGAACGCGTCGGTGACCGCGTGCAGCAGCGGCACGGCGAGGACGGCGAACCCCACCGCGAAGGTGATCAGCAACGGCTTGCGGCCGATGCGGTCCGAGAGCATCCCGCCCAGCGGCTGGAGCAGCGCGAAGAAGGCGAGCGAGATGGTGCCCACGAGCAGCGCGTCGCCCTTGTCGAAACCCGCGTTGACCTGGGCGTAGGTGGGCAGGTAGGTGGTCCAGGTGTAGTAGGCGATGGTGCCGCCCGCGGTGATGCCGCAGATCAGCAGCGACTCGCGGGGGTGGCTGCGCAGCGCCTCGAAGAGCGCGGGGCGGGCGGCGGCCCGCTGCTCCGCGCTGCGCGTCTCGTGCGCGCCCTGGCGGACCCAGAAGCCCACGAGGCTGATGAGCGCGCCGAACAGGAACGGCACGCGCCAGCCCCAGTCGCCCATCTGCCCGTCGGTGAGCAGATGGGTGAGCAGCGCGGCGACGCCCGAGGCGATGAGCTGGCCGATGGTGGTGGACACGTACTGGAAGCTGGAGAACAGGCCGCGTCGGCCCGGGCCCGCCGACTCGACGAGGAAGGTGGTGGACGCGGCGAATTCGCCGCCCACCGAGAGCCCTTGGACGAGCCGCGCGATGACGAGGACGACCGGGGCGAGGACGCCGACGGCGGCGTAGGTGGGGGTGAGTGCGACGAGGAGGCTGCCGCCGCCCATGAGCAGGATGGTGACGGTGAGCGCGGTACGGCGGCCGTGGCGGTCGGCGACGGCCCCCATGAGCAGGCCGCCCACGGGGCGCATGAAGAAGCCGACGGCGAAGACGGCGAAGGTGGAGAGCAGCGGGACGAGGGAGTTTCCGGAGCCCTTGGGGAAGATCTGGTCGGCGAAGAAGACGGCGAGGAACGAGTACGCGTACCAGTCGTACCATTCGGCGGCGTTGCCGACGGAGGCCGCCGCCAGCTGGCGGAACGCGGATACGGGGCGCGCGCCGGAGGGCTTGCCGCGCCCGGCCGCTATGTGATCGGTACTCGTCATGATCCGCTACTCCCCCGGCACGGCCGCCCGCTAACGCCGACGCGCGGCCGGGATCGCGGGCCTGCCGAGCCCGCGCCACGCTCACACCCCACGAAGGTCCGGCCACAGGGCCGAACCGCGAGGCCGTAGCGCGGGGCCGGACGCAACCGGGAGGCCGGGCCATATCGTGCTCAGGCCGTACCGCGCTCAGGCGGTGCCCAGCGGCGGTCCGGGCCGTGGGCGGTCAGGCCGCGGGGGCGAGTTGCGTGTCGCGCCGCACCAGGGCCGCGTACCGGCCGTCCATCGCGAGCAGCTCGTCGTGGGTGCCGCGCTCCACGATGTGGCCGCCGTCGAGCACGACGATCTGGTCGGCGTCGCGGATCGTGGAGAGCCGGTGCGCGATGGTGATGGTCGTACGCCCGGCGGAGAGCGCGTCCATCGCCTCCTGGACCGCAAACTCGGTACGGGTGTCCAGCGCGCTGGTGGCCTCGTCGAGGATGAGCACGGGCGGGTCGCGCAGAATGGTCCGGGCTATGGCCAGGCGCTGCTTCTCGCCGCCGGAGAAGCGGTATCCGCGCTCGCCGACGAGAGTGTCGTAGCCGTCGGGCAGTGAGGCGATGTGGTCGTGGATCTGCGCGGCCTTCGCGGCGGCGGCGATCTCGTCGTCGGTGGCATCGGGCTTGGCGAACCGCAGGTTGTCGGCGACGGAGGCGTGGAAGAGGTAGGTCTCCTGCGAGACCACGCCCACCGCTCGGGCCAGCGTGTCGAAGTCGAGATCGCGGACGTCGACCCCGTCGATCAGCACGCGACCGCCCGTGACGTCGTAGAGCCGGGGCACGAGGTAGCTCAGGGTGCTCTTGCCGGAGCCGGTGGGGCCGACGACGGCCAGGCTGCCGCCCGCCGGAACGCTCACATCGATCCCGCTGAGCGTGAGGGCCCTGCCCGCGTTGTCGGCGACGTCAGCGTCAGCGGCGTCCGGGTTCCCCGGCTCTCGCGACTCGCCCGCGTCCTGCGCGTCGTACGAGAAGGACACCTTCTCGAAGCGGACGTCCCCGCGGACGGTCGGGAGATGGACGGGCTCCGCGGGCTCGTCGATGTCCACCGGCAGGTCGAGGTACTCGAAGATGCGGTGGAAGAGCGCGAGGGAGGTCTGCATCTGGACACCGGTGGTGAGCAGGCTGACCGTGGGCCGGAGCAGGCCCTGCTGGAGCGAGACGAAGGCGACCAGGGTGCCGATGGAGACGGCCGGGCCGCCGAGCTGGAGCGTCATTCCCGCGGCCCAGTAGATGAGGGCGGGCATGGCGGCCATGACGATGCCAATGGTGGACATCCGCCACCGGCCGGCCATGTTGGAGCGCACTTCGAGGTCGACGAGGCGCTCGGACTCCGCGGCGAAACCCTTGGTGAGGGAGTCGGCGCGGCCCATGGTGCGGCCCAGCAGGATGCCGCTCACCGAGAGGGACTCGGTGACCATCGCGGACATGGCGGCCATCTGCTTCTGCCGCTGCGAGGTGATCTTCTTGCGCTCGCGGCCGACTCTGCGGCTGATCCAGACGAACAGCGGCAGCAGGAGCAGCGAGACGACGGTGAGCCGCCAGTCCAGGGCGAGCATGGCCACCACGGTGGCGACGACGCTGGTCAGGTTGGAGACCAGCGAGGTGGCGGTGGAGGTCACGGTGGCCTGCATGCCGCCGATGTCATTGGCGATCCGGGACTGGACCTCGCCGGTGCGGGTGCGGGTGAAGAACGCCAGCGGCATGCGCTGGAGCTGGGCATAGACGGCGGTGCGCAGGTCGTGCATGACGCGCTGGCCGACGGTGGTGGAGATGAGGGTCTGCAGGACGCCGAAGATGCTGTTGACGACGGCGGCGGCGATCATGCCCAGCGCGAGCAGGCTGAGCAGGCCCGTACGGCCGTGCGGCAGGGCGACGTCCAGCACCTCGCGGAGCAGGAACGGCGAGGCGACCGAGACCAGCGAGGAGGCGGCGACCAGCAGCCCGACGATGGCGAGGCGGCCGCGGTAGGGGCGGAAGAGCCGGAGGATGCGCCGCAGCTGCGCGGGCTGTTCCGGGTCTGCGGGCGGGGGCGTCCATTCGATGTCGTCGCGGGGCATGGGCTCCTTCACAGGGATGCGGGTTCATGAGGGTGGTGCGGTGACGAAGTTTCGGCGAGCATAGCTCATTGTTACCTATACTCACAATGCATTGAGTCCTGTATCCTGCGATCATGACGGCCCCCGATCCGACCGGCCACCTCGCCGAACAGCTGCTGCGCCTCAACCGCAGACTCCACCGCGCACAGCGCCGCCTCCTCGAACCGGTGGGCATCACCCCCGCACAGTCCCGGCTGCTGCGCACCGTCGCCCATTTCGGCGAGGAACCACCGCGGATGGCCGACCTCGCCGAGCGGCTGGAGGTCGTGCCGCGCGCGGTGACCACCCTGGTCGACGCACTGGAGACGGCCGGGGCGGTGCGCCGGGTGCCGGACCCCGCCAATCGCCGCGTCATCCGGATCGAGCTCACGGACCGCGGCCGCTCGACGCTCCGCGCGCTGCGCGACGCGCGCCGCACGGCCGCGGAGGACATCCTGGCCCCATTGGACGACGACCAGCGCGAGGTGCTGGGCGAGCTGCTGGCCCAGCTGATGGCCGGGCCGAACGGCCACCACTGCTGACCCCGTCCCGCAACCGCACCGCAGCCGTACCGCGACCACTCCACGGCCGCGCCCCGAGGCCGTATACCGGGAGAACACCCCGGCATCGGGGCCGGCACCCCGGCGCGGCACCATGAATCAGTACCGCATTCCGAGACCCTGAGCCTGAAACCTGACATTTCGACACCGCGCACGAAGCTCGCGTTCAGCCATCGACGCCGAGACGCACCACTTGGAGAGCACCATGCCGCTTCTGGAGCCCGACCCCGACGCACTCCGGCCGACCACGACGCGGGCCCCCTCCCCCGACCGCGTCGCGAGCGACCGCTCCCAGGGCACGCCGCAGCCGCTGCGCGGTGATCTGGAGGCGCTGCTCGGCCCGGAGAAGGTGCTGTGGAAGGTCTCCGACCTGGTGCGCTACGCCTCGGACGCGAGCCCGTACCGCTTCACGCCGCAGGTCGTCGTGGTCGCCGAGGATGTGGACGACATCTCCGCCGTCTTCTCCTACGCCCACGGCAAGGGCCGCCAGGTGGTCTTCCGGGCCGCGGGCACCTCGCTCAACGGACAGGCGCAGGGCGAGGACATCCTCGTCGACGTCCGCCGGCACTGGGCGGGCGTCGAGGTCCTGGGCGACGGCGCGCAGGCCCGTATCCAGCCCGGCACCACCGTGGTACGGGCCAACGTCGCCCTAGCGCGGCACGATCGGGTGCTGGGCCCGGACCCGGCCAGCTCCATCGCCTGCACCGTGGGCGGCGTCGTCGCGAACAACGCCTCCGGAATGACGGCGGGCACCACCCGCAATTCGTACCGCACGGTCCGCTCCCTGACGCTCGTGCTGCCGTCCGGGACCATCGTGGACACCGGCGATCCGCAGGCCGACGCGGACCTGGCGCACGCCGAGCCGGAGCTGTGCGAGGGGCTGCTGGCCCTCAAGGCGGAGATCGAGGCGGACGGCGCGCTGACGACCCGGATCCGCGCGAAGTACGAGATCAAGAACACCAACGGCTACCGCCTGGACGCCTTCCTGGACGGTTCGACGCCCGTGGAGATCCTGCGCGGGCTGATGGTCGGCTCCGAGGGCACGCTCGGCTTCATCTCGGAGGTCGTCTTCGACGCCCTGCCGCTGCACCGCCTCACCTCCACCGCCCTGCTCTTCTTCCCCACCCTCCAGGCGGCAGCGGCGGCCGTACCGCTGTTCAACGAGGCAGGCGCGCTCGCCGTGGAGTTGATGGACGGCAACACCCTGCGCGCCTCCGTCAGCGTCGCGGGCGTACCGGCCGACTGGGCGGAGCTGCCGAAGGAGACGGCGGCCCTGCTGGTCGAGTTCCGCGCTCCCGACGAGGCGGCCCTCACGGAGTACGAGCGGGTCGCGAACGAGGCGATCGGCGGCCTCGAACTCACCGCGCCCGTCGCCTCGGTGACCAACGCCTTCACCCGCGACCCCGGCACCATCGGCGGCTACTGGAAGGCCCGCAAGGCGTTCGTCACCGCGGTGGGAGGCTCCCGCCCGTCCGGCACGACCCTGATCACCGAGGACTTCGCGGTGCCGCCCTCGCGGCTCGCCGAAGCGTGCGAGGCGCTCCTGGAGCTCCAGGAGCGGCATGGCTTCGACGCCGCCGTGGCCGGCCACGCCGCCCACGGCAACCTGCACTTCCTGCTCGCCTTCGACGCGGCGGAGCCCTCCGACGTCGACCGCTACGCCGCCTTCATGGACGACTTCTGCACGCTCACCGTGGAGCGCTTCGACGGTTCCCTGAAGGCCGAGCACGCCACGGGCCGCAACATCGCCCCGTTCCTGGAGCTGGAGTGGGGGCCGCGGGCGACCGGGCTGATGTGGCGGATCAAGGAGCTCGTCGACCCGCACACCATCCTCGCCCCGCGCGTCCTGCTCGACCGCGACCCGAAGGCCCACCTCCGCGGCCTCAAGACGATTCCGCGGGTCGAGCAGGTCGCCGACCCGTGCATCGAGTGCGGGTTCTGCGAACCGACCTGCCCCAGTGGCGACTTGACGACCACGCCGCGCCAGCGGATCGTGCTGCGCCGGGAGATGATGCGCCAGGCCCCGGGTTCGCCGGTCACGGACAGCCTGCTGGACAGCTACGGCTACGACGCCGTGGACACCTGCGCCGGCGACTCGACCTGCAAGCTCGCCTGCCCCGTCGGCATCGACACCGGCGCGATGATGAAGGATTTCCGGCATCAGCGGCACTCGCCGCGCGAGGAGCGCACGGCCGCGCTCGTCGCCAAGCGCTTCAAGGTGGTGGAGAAGTCCGCGCGGCTCGCGGTGGGTGCGGCGCAG
Organism: Streptomyces sp. NPDC050610; assembly: GCF_040654875.1. Taxonomy (NCBI): domain Bacteria; kingdom Bacillati; phylum Actinomycetota; class Actinomycetes; order Kitasatosporales; family Streptomycetaceae; genus Streptomyces; species Streptomyces sp. NPDC050610. The sequence goes on from NZ_JBFAIV010000022.1 coordinate 35,709, forward strand.
CAGATCAGCGACCGGCTGCTGGAGTCGGTGACCGGCGCCGCGCGCAAGGCCGTACGGCCCGATCTGGTGCCCGAGTGGCTGCCGGAGATCCCGGGGGCGGCGGCCCGCAAGCTGCCCGCCACGCGCCGCGTCGGCGCGGTCGCCGTCTACTACCCGGCCTGCGTCAACCGGATCTTCGGGGAGCCCGAGGGATATGCGGGGCCCTCGCTGCCGGAGGCCGTGGTCGCGGTCTCGGCGCGCGCCGGGAAGCCGGTGTGGATTCCGGGGGACGTGGCGGGCACGTGCTGCGCGACGATCTGGCACTCCAAGGGGTACGACGACGGCAACGCGGTCATGGCCAACCGCATCGTCGAGGCCGCGTGGGGCTGGACGGCGGGCGGCCGGCTGCCGCTGGTCGTCGACGCCACGTCGTGCACGCTGGGCATCGCCCATGAGGTGGTGCCGTATCTGACCGAGGACAACCGGAAGCTGCACGCGGAGCTGAATGTCGTCGACTCGGTCGTCTGGGCGGCCGAGGAGCTGCTGCCCGAGCTGACCGTGCTGCGGACCATCGATTCGGCCGTCCTGCACCCCACCTGCTCCATGCGGCACTTGGGGGACGAGGCGCAGTTGGTGACGGTCGCCGAGGCGTGCGCGCGGGAGGTGGTGGTGCCGGACGACGCGGGGTGCTGCGCCTTCGCCGGCGACCGCGGCATGCTGCACAAGGAGTTGACGCGGTCGGCGACGGAGCGGGAGGCGGCGGAGGTGACGTCGCGCCCGTTCGACGCCCATCTGTCGGCGAACCGGATGTGCGAGATCGGCATGGACCACGCCACCGGCCGCAGGTACCACTCAGTGCTGCTGGAGTTGGAGCGGGCGACGCGGCCCTCCGCCGTCTGACGCCGCCCGGGGCGGCCGGTGGGCGCCCCATAGCCGCTACGTCCTGGCGCCGATGTGCAGGGCGAGCGCGCTCTTCGCGCCCACCGTCACGGTCGCCTTGCCGTCGTCCCCGACGGTGACCGTGCCGCCCGCGCAGTCGCCCGGCCGCGCCGCGACGACATCGCGGTACGTGCCGGCGGGCAGGCCGGTGGCGAAGGTCCTGCTGAGGGCGGTGTCGCCGTCGTTGATGGCGATGAAGCCCTTGTCGCCGCGGCTGAAGGCGATGGCGCCGCGGCCGTCGTCCCACCAGTCGGTGAGCTCGGCGCCGGCTGTGGCGTTGCGGAAGCCGACCATCCCGGTGATGTCCCGCCGGGCGTGCGTGCAGGTCCAGGCGCCGTTGTCGCAGCGCGCCGCGCCGCCGTCGGGCGGGCCCGCATCCCTGTCGGTCCAGGCGTATCCGGAGTAGACGTTGGGCGAGCCGTAGGGCGAGGCAAGCATGAAGATGTTGGCGAGGGTGTAGGCGGCGGAGTCCTTGTAGCTGAGGGTGGAGCCGTTGCGCTCGGTGTCCCAGTTGTCGACGAATGTACGGGCGCTGCCGCTGCTCAACTTGGCGTCGCCGATGTGCCGGAGGCTCGTCAGGTCTCCGCTGCGGAAAGCGGACTTGAGGTGCGTGCCGTAGCGGAATTCGTCGACGTCGCCGATGCCGGTGTACTCGTCGGGCTGTACGGCCTCGCCCGCGCCGTAGATGGCCTCGGACACCCAGAAGCCGGGGTCGGCCATCTTGCCCCTGATGGCGGCGAGGTCGGCTGCGGCGATGTGTTTGGCGGCGTCGACGCGGAAGCCGTCCACACCGAGTGAGCGCAGGTCGTCGAGGTAGCGGGCGATGGTGGTGCGTACGTACTCGTTGCCGGTGTCGAGGTCGGCGAGGCCGACGAGCTGGCAGTTCTGTACGTCTCCGCGGTCGCGGTAGTCGTCGATGTCCTTGCGGCAGCCGTGGAAGTCCTGCACCTGGTAGTAGCCGGGGTAGTCGTACTTGGTGTATTCCGTGCCGCCGGTGCCGGTGCCCGATCCGGCCGACATGTGGTTGACGACGGCGTCGGCGATCACTTCGACGCCCGCCGCGTGGCAGGTTTCGACCATGTTCCCGAAGGCGTCCCGGTCGCCGAGCCGTCCCGCGACGCGGTAGCCGACGGGCTGGTAGGAGGTCCACCACTGGTCGCCCCGGATGTGCTCGGAGGCGGGCGACACCTCGACGTAGCCGTAGCCCGCGGGGCCGAGCGATTCGGTGCAGGCGCGGGCCACCGCGTCGTACTTCCACTCGAAGAGGGTGGCGGTGACGGTCTTCCCGCCCGGCGGCGTGGCCCGCGAGGAGTCCGGGGCGATGACGGCGAGGCAGGCGGCGGCGGTCAGCCCGGCCACGGCGCCGCGGAGGGCGCGGGTGCGCAGGTACACGTGCTGCTCCTTCGGTGTGCGGGCACGGCGGGTGCCCTCGAAGACAGCCACGCGCCAGGCCACCGTGGGGTTCTGGGACGGAGACTGCCGTCCGGCGGTGAACACGTCAAGGTGTACCGCCGAGGATACGACGGGGGCCGCCGATCGCCGCCGCCCGCCCGACGGAACCGCCTCGTCCGCCCTCCGTAATCGCCTGGGCCTCTTGCGCACCGGACGCCCCAACCGCCATGGTCCTGACCGAAGTTCCTGCGAAAGCCGCGCACCGTCAACTCCCTGGAGGGTCGATGAACGAGGCAGCACCGCAGAACCACCGGAAAGACCCAGGCCCCAGCCGTCGCTCCCTGCTCTGGACAGCGGGCGCCGCCGGCGCCGGTCTGGGGCTCGGCGGGTTCAGCGCCCAGAACGCCGCCGCCGACAGCAGATCCGCGGCACGGGGCGCTCCCGCCGCCGAGAGCCTCTCCGCCGAGCCGAAGCGGCGGGGCCCCACCATGATCGGAGTGCCCTTCGAGCGCCGCTCCACGGTCCGGGTCGGGATCATCGGTCTCGGCAACCGCGGCGGCAGCATGATCGACCTGTTCCTCGCGGTGCCGGGGGTACGGGTCGTCGCCCTCTGCGACATGGTCAAGGAGAAGGCCGCGCGGGCCGCGACGAAGGTGACCGCCGCGGGCCAGCCCGCACCGGCCGTCTACACCAACGGCGAGGACGACTTCGAGAATCTCTGCGACCGCGGAGACGTGGACTTCGTCTACGTCGCCACCCCCTGGGACTGGCACTTCGAGATGTGCCGCACGGCGATGCTCAGCGGCAAGCACGTCGGCGTGGAGTGCCCCCTGGCGATGGAACTCCACCAGCTCTGGGAGCTCGTGCACGTCTCCGAGAGCGCCCGGCGGCACTGTATGCAGTTGGAGAACTGCTGCTACGGCAGGAACGAGATGCGGGTGCTGCGCATGGCGCACGCGGGTCTCTTCGGGGATCTGCTGCACGCCGCGGGCGCGTACAACCACGATCTGCGCTCTCTGCTGTTCGATCCCGTCTACTACAAGGACGGGTGGCGGCGGAAGTGGCACACCCGGCTCCGCGGCGACATCTACTCCACCCACGGCCTCGGCCCGGTCGCCAACTACCTGGATGTCAACCGGGGCGACCGCGCGGTGCGGATCACCAGCGTCGGCTCCCCCTCCCTGGGGCTCGCCGCCTACCGCAAGGAGCATGTGCCGCCGGGCGACCCCAGTTGGAAGGAGTCGTACATCGAGGCGGACCGGACCATCAGCCTCATCCAGACCGCCAAGGGCCGGGTGATCCGGCTGGAGCACGACGTCTCGACGCCGCACCCCTACAGCCGGGTCAACAGCCTCGGCGGCACGAAGGGCCTCTTCGAGGACTACCCGGAGCGGATCTACATCGAGCCGGACCACACCGACGACCAGTGGGGCGACTTCGGGAAGTACGCCCAGTGGGACCACTGGCTGTGGAAGGAGCACGCCGATCCGCCCGGCGGGCACGGCGGCATGGACTACATCCTCATCTTCCGGCTGATGCAGTCCCTGCGGCTGGGCCTGGTCCCGGACTTCGACGTGTACGACGCGGCGACCTGGACCGCGCCCGTTCCGCTGAGCAACGCCTCCATCAAGGCGAAGGGCGCACCACAGGAGTTCCCCGACTTCACCCGCGGCCTGTGGCGGCACAAGCGGCCGGGGATGGACTCGCAGAAGCCCGCGGAGTGAGGGCGCGGGGTCCGGCCGGTCCACGTGACGCTGTTGGTTTTGCCAACACCGTCGGTCCACGCGGCCGGGCCCCGTTCCGTCTCACCGGCGGCGCTGCCGGCCCTCGGCCGGTCCCTCCGCGCGGCGGTGTGCACGCGGTCGTCGTGGCCGCCGGTCCCGCACAGCCGGGTGCGGGTCCGGTGGCCCGTTGTCTCGCTCACCCCGGATAACCAGTTGAATTCGGACGGCGAATACGGCGAACCTTTCACGGCCACCCGCCAGCGCACCGCTACCCGTGAGATGCCATGCAGATCAAAGACCTTCCGTATACCGATCCCGGCCGACCGGACGTCCGCTCCGGTCCGCGTTTCCTGCTGTGGCTGGGCAGCAACCAACTGGGCGGCCAGATCAAGGCCGCGCTCTGGGGAACGCTGCACATGGTCGCCGTAGCCCTCTTCCCCACCGCCGTGGGCGTCGCCGTGCAGGCGGTGTCCGATCGCTCCGGCGCCCGACTGGCGCTCGCGGGCGGCCTGATGGCGCTGATCGGCGTCCTCACCACACTGGGCGACACGATGCTACACAGAGTAGCCGTAAGTAATTGGATTCTGGCGTCGTCACGGGTGCAGCAACTGCTCGCCCGCAAGGCGGCCCAGTTGGGCTCCGCGCTGACCCGGCAGGTCGCGGCGGGCGAGGTGGTGGCCGTCTCCACGGGCGACGTGGAGAAGATCGGCTGGTTCGTCGAGGCGTTCTCCCGCTTCACCGCGGCCCTGGTCACCACCGTCGCCGTCTGCGTGGCGCTGATCATCTACGAGCCCGAGATCGGCTGGCTGCTGGCGGTCGGGGTGCCCGTACTGACGCTGGCCGTACTGCCGTTGCTGCCGCGCGCGACGCGGCGGGCCGACGAACAGCGCGAGAAGGCGGGGCGGGCCACCGAACTCGCCACGGACACCGTCGCCGGGCTCCGCGTGCTGCGCGGCATCGGCGGCGAGGAACTGTTCCTGACCCGCTACCGCCGCGCTTCCCAGGAGGTGCGGCGGGCCGCGGTGCGCAGCGCCCGCATGTGGGCGCTGATCGCCGCGGTGCAGGTCGCGCTGCCCGGCCTGCTGCTGATCGGCGTGGTCTGGTACGGCGTCGGGCTCGCCCAGGACGGGCGCATCAGCGTCGGCGAACTCGTCACGGTCTACGGCACGGTCACCTTCCTGCTGTTCCCTTTGCGGCAGTTCGAAGAGATCGCGATGGCCTACTCCTTCTCCCGGCCGTCCGCCCAGCGCGCGGCCCGGGTACTGGCGCTGGAGCGCGTCACCGACCCGGGTGGGCGGGGACAGGAAACGGGCGGCCCCGACCCGGACGGCGAGCGGCTCACCGGTGATCTGTACGACCCGTCGAGCGGTCTGCGGGCCCCGGCCGGGCAGTTGACCGCGGTGGTCTGCGGCGACCCGGACGCCGCCGGACGGCTCGCGGAACGGCTCGGCGGGCACAGCGCGCAGGACGGCGAGCCAGGTGGCTCCGCGCTGCTCGGCGGCGTGGCCCTGGACGAGGTGCCGCTGGACGCGGCCCGCGCCGCCGTGCTCGTACAGGACAAGGACCCGGTGCTGCTGTCGGGGACTCTCGCCGAACTCCTCGACGTGCCCGCGTCGGGGGCCGTCCCCGCCGAGGCCGCGCTGGCCGCGGCCCAGTGCGGTGACGTGCTGGCGGCGCTCGCCCAGGCCTCGGCGGACGACTCCGGCGACCCGATGCGGACCCGTATCACCGAGCGCGGCCGCTCGCTCTCCGGCGGCCAGCGCCAGCGGCTGGCGCTGGCCCGGTCGCTGGTGACCGACCCGGAGGTGCTGGTGCTGGACGAGCCGACCTCGGCGGTCGACTCGCACACCGAGGCGCGGATCGCGGAGGGGCTGCGCTCGCTGCGAGAGGGCCGCACCACGGTGGTGTTCTCCTCCAGCCCGCTCCTCCTCGACCGGGCCGACCGGGTGGTGTTCGTGCACGACGGCGACGCGGCGGCGGTGGGCACCCACCGGGAACTGCTGCGCACCGACCCCGCGTACCGCGCGGTCGTCACCCGCGAGACCGACGACGAGCAGTCCGCCGCGGGACTGGAAGACGAGCTCACGCGGCTCAACGAGAACGAGCAGATCGAGGAGTCCGCATGATCGGCGTCGCGCCGCCGGCGCACGACCCCGCCGCACCGGAGTCGGCGACGACCCTGCCGGTCGGCAAGCCCAGTACCGTGCGGGCGTACATCGGCGAGCTGCTGCGCAGGCACCAGACGGCCTTCGTGGTGCTGGTGGCGGTGAACGCCGTCGCCGTGCTCGCCTCCATGGTCGGCCCGTATCTGCTGGGCGGACTCGTGGAGAACCTGTCCGACGGAGCGAGCGAGCTCCATCTGGGGCGCACGGTCTCGCTGTTCGCCGTGGCGCTGGCCGTGCAGACCGTGTTCACGCACATGGTGCGGCTGCGCGGCTCGGTGCTCGGCGAGGAGATGCTGGCGGACCTGCGCGAGGACTTCCTCGTACGGTCCGTGGCCCTGCCGCCGGGCGTGCTGGAGCGCGCCGGAACGGGCGATCTGCTGTCCCGGATCACCACGGACATCGACCGGCTGGCGGAGGCGATGCGCGAGGCCGTGCCGCAGCTCGCCATCGGCGTGGTGTGGGTGGCGCTGCTGCTCGGCGCGCTGGGCCTGACCGCGCCGCCTCTCGCGCTGTGCGCGCTGGTCGCCCTGCCGCTGCTGCTCGTCGGCGGGCGCTGGTACTTCCGCCGGGCCCCGCGCGGCTACCGCTCGGAGGCCGCCGGTTACGCGGCGGTCGCCGCGGCGCTGACCGAGACGGTGGACGCGGGCCGGACCGTGGAGGCGCACCGGCTGGGCGAGCGCCGGGTGGCCCTCTCCGACCAACGCGTCGCGCAGTGGACCCAATGGGAGCGCTACACGATGTGGCTGCGCACCGTGCTCTTCCCGGTCATCAACCTGTCGCACGCGCTGCTCTTCGGCACCGTGCTGATCGGCGGCGGCGTCTTCGTGCTGTGGGGCTGGATCTCGGTGGGGCAGCTGACCACGGGGGCTCTCCTCGCACAGATGCTGATCGACCCCATCGGGCTCATCCTCCGCTGGTACGACGAGCTCCAGGTCGCTCAGGTGTCGCTGGCCCGGCTGGTCGGTGTCCGGGAGATCGAGCCGGAGGACGCGGACGGCCGGGTCGCTCCGGACGGCAGACACGTCCGCGCCGACGCGGTCCACTTCGGCTACCGGTCCGGCCACGACGTACTGCACGATGTCTCGCTCGATGTACGGCCGGGCACCCGGCTCGCGCTGGTCGGGCCGTCCGGGGCGGGCAAGTCCACGCTCGGCCGGCTGATCGCGGGGATCTACGCGCCGCGGACGGGCGAGGTGACGCTGGGCGGGGCGGAGCTGGCGCGGATGCCGGCTGAGCGGGTGCGTGAGCATGTCGCGCTGGTCAACCAGGAGCACCATGTCTTCGTCGGCTCGCTCCGCGACAATCTGCTGCTGGCCCGGACGGGCGCGAGCGACGCGGAGCTGTGGGCGGCCCTCGGCGCGGTCGACGCCGACGGCTGGGTGCGCGCCCTCGGCGAGGAGCTGGACACCGAGGTGGGCTCGGGCGGCACCGCGCTCACCCCGGCGCAGGCCCAGCAGGTGGCCCTGGCGCGGCTGGTCCTCGCCGACCCGCACACGCTCGTCCTCGACGAGGCGACCTCGCTCCTCGACCCCCGAGCGGCCCGGCACCTGGAGCGGTCGCTGGCCCGTGTACTGGAGGGCCGCACGGTCGTGGCGATCGCCCACCGCCTGCACACCGCGCACGACGCGGACATCATCGCGGTCGTGGCGGACGGCCGCATCAGCGAACTGGGCAGCCATGACGATCTGGTCGCCGCCGACGGGGCGTACGCGGCCCTGTGGCGCTCCTGGCACCAGTAGCCGCCGGACGGCCTCAAGGAGAGGGGCCGGCGGGAGGGGGCTGGGCGCGGTCAGATGTAGTCGAGCGCGCCCAGCCCGCCGAGACCGCCGAGGAACATGAAGACCGGCGTCAGGACCTTCAGCTCCACCCAGCTGCCGGCCCGGAAGCGCATGCCCTTCGGGGGCCCTACCGGGTGCCAGCGCTTGCGGCCGATGGGGACGGGCCACAGGATCGGGCAGCCGGAGACGGTCAGGGCGTCCCCGATGTCGTGGACCAGCGCTCCGAGGATGATCGGCAGGCCCAGCCACAGGTACTCCTGGCCGGGGCCGGTGAACAGCCAGTCCGAGCCGTTGCCCGGTTTGTTCAGGATGTCGGCGAGCATCCAGGCGCTGGTCGCGCCGAGCAGCCAGACCAGGACGTCGCTGGAGGTCCGGGCCATCCGCCACAGCAGTCCCTCGACGGCCAGCACCAGGTGGACGAAGAGGATGCCGAGCACCGCCCAGCGGCCCCCGGTCATCGCCAGCGCCGAGGCCCCGGCGCCTATGAGGACCGCCCACAGCCAGGTGTGGGTCAGCGTGCGGTGGCCGCCGGAGCGCCGGGCGTCCCCCCGCATCCGGGTGGCCTTGTAGACGGCGTGCGAGAGTTTGTCGACGATCTCGCACAGGGTGCGTGAGATCGGGCCGAAGGCCCGCGATATCGTCGCCGCCTTGTGGTCGAGGTCGGGTGCGAGCGCCGCCCCGGCGCTGATGAGCGCGCCGACGACGAGCACCGGCCAGGGCATCGCGTGACCCGCGCCCGCCATGGCCGCGCCCACCCCCAGCCACGCCGCCGCCCCGGACAGCGAGTGCGCCGGTCCCATCATGCTCGTTCCCACCCCTTTGGTCGCCGGCGCCTCGGATTGGTGACACCCGGCCGGCGACACAGCGTAGCGTCAGATGATCACCGTAGAACCAGCCGGTTCCCGCGCACGGCCCCAAGGCAGGCAGTATGGGGACGTGACCCTTATCGATCAGATGCCGAGCACCGCCGACCCCGATGCCCTCTTCGAAGCTTTCTCCGGCTGGGCCGAGGAGCGGGGCATCACGCTGTACCCCGCTCAGGAGGAGGCGCTGATCGAGGTGGTCTCCGGAGCCAACGTCATCTTGTCGACGCCGACCGGCTCCGGTAAGAGCCTGGTCGCGGCCGGCGCGCACTTCGCCGCGCTCGCCAACGACCAGGTGACCTTCTACACCGCTCCGATCAAGGCGCTGGTCTCGGAGAAGTTCTTCGACCTGTGCAAGCTCTTCGGCACCGAGAACGTCGGCATGCTCACCGGCGACGCCTCCGTCAACGCCGACGCCCCCGTCATCTGCTGCACGGCCGAGGTGCTCGCCTCGATCGCGCTGCGGGACGGCAAGGACGCCGACATCGGCCAGGTCGTGATGGACGAGTTCCACTTCTACGCGGAGCCCGACCGGGGCTGGGCCTGGCAGATTCCGCTGCTGGAACTCCCGCATGCGCAGTTCGTGCTCATGTCGGCGACGCTCGGCGACATGAAGCGGTTCGAGGAGGACCTGACCCGCCGCACCGGCCGCCCCACCGCGGTCGTGCGGTCGGCGACCCGTCCGGTGCCGCTCAGCTACGAATACCGCACGACGCCGTTGACGGAGACGCTCACCGAGCTGCTGGAGACCCACCAGGCGCCCGTCTACATCGTGCACTTCACCCAGGCCGCGGCCGTGGAGCGGGCGCAGGCGCTGATGAGCATCAACATGTGCACGCGCGCGGAGAAGGACGAGATCGCCAAGCTGATCGGCAATTTCCGGTTCACCACCAAGTTCGGCCGGAACCTCTCCCGCTACGTCCGGCACGGCATCGGCGTGCACCACGCGGGGATGCTGCCCAAGTACCGGCGGCTGGTCGAGCGGCTGGCGCAGGCCGGGCTGCTGAAGGTCATCTGCGGTACGGACACGCTCGGCGTCGGCGTCAACGTGCCGATCCGCACGGTGCTGTTCACGGCGCTGACCAAATACGACGGCCAGCGCGTACGGACGCTGCGGGCGCGGGAGTTCCACCAGATCGCCGGGCGGGCCGGGCGGGCGGGCTTCGACACGGCGGGGTTCGTCGTGGCGCAGGCGCCCGAGCATGTCGTGGAGAACGAGAAGGCGCTCGCCAAGGCGGGCGACGACCCGAAGAAGCGCCGCAAGGTGGTCCGCAAGAAGGCCCCCGAGGGCTTCGTCAACTGGGGCGAGAACACCTTCGAGAAGCTCATCGCCTCCGAGCCCGAGCCGCTGACCTCCCGTTTCCGTGTCACGCACGCGATGCTCCTGTCGGTCATCGCCCGGCCCGGCAACGCCTTCGAGGCCATGCGCCACCTGCTGGAGGACAACCACGAACCGCGCAAGAACCAGCTGCGGGACATCCGGCGGGCCATCGCCATCTACCGCTCGCTGCTCGACGGCGGGGTCGTCGAGCAGCTCGACGAGCCCGACGCGGAGGGCCGGATCGTCCGGCTGACGGTCGACCTCCAGCAGAACTTCGCGCTCAACCAGCCGCTGTCCACCTTCGCGCTCGCGGCCTTCGAGCTCCTGGACCCCGAGTCCCCCTCGTACGCCCTGGACATGGTCTCCGTCGTCGAGTCCACCCTCGACGACCCGCGGCAGATCCTCGCGGCGCAGCAGAACAAGGCCCGTGGCGAGGCGATCGCGCTGATGAAGGCGGACGGCGTCGAGTACGAGGACCGCATGGAGCGGCTCCAGGACGTGACGTACCCCAAGCCGCTGGAGGAGCTGCTCTTCCACGCCTACGGGGTCTACCGCAAGAGCCACCCGTGGGTCGGCGACCACCCGCTGTCGCCGAAGTCCGTCATCCGCGACATGTACGAGCGGGCCATGACGTTCACGGAGTTCACCGCCCACTACGATCTCGCGCGCACCGAGGGCATCGTGCTGCGCTACCTCGCCAGTTCGTACAAGGCGTTGGACCACACCGTCCCGGACGACCTGAAGTCCGACGACTTCCAGGACCTCATCGCCTGGCTCGGCGAGATGGTGCGGCAGGTCGACTCCAGCCTCCTCGACGAGTGGGAACAGCTCGCCAACCCGGAGGACGAGACGGCCGAGGAGGCCCAGGCTCGCGCCGACCAGGTCAAGCCGGTCACGGCGAACGGCCGCGCCTTCCGGGTGCTGGTGCGCAACGCCATGTTCCGCCGTGTCGAGCTCGCCGCGCTCGACAAGGTGGAGGAGCTCGGCGAGATGGACGCCGACGCCGGATGGGACGCGGACCGGTGGGGCGAGGCGATGGACGCCTACTGGGACGAGTACGAGGATCTGGGCACCGGCCCGGACGCGCGCGGTCCGAAGCTGCTGCAGATCGAGGAGCGGCCCGAGGACCGGCTGTGGCGGGTGCGGCAGACCTTCGCCGACCCGAACGGCGACCACGACTGGGGCATCTCGGCCGAGGTGGATCTCGCCGCCTCCGACGAGGAGGGGCGTGCGGTGGTGCGGGTCATGGACGTCGGCCAGCTGTAGTCTCCCAGTCGCCGCCCACCAGGCGTGCCCGACCAGCAGAGGAGCACCACCGATGACCACGCCCGCCGACCGGCTCGTCGGCCTGCTCGACCTGGAACGCATCGAGCAGGACATCTTCCGCGGCCGCAGCCCCGACGAGTCGCTGCAGCGGGTCTTCGGCGGGCAGGTGGCCGGGCAGGCGCTGGTGGCGGCCGGCCGCACCACCGACGGGCTGCGCCCGGTGCACTCTCTGCACGCGTACTTTCTGCGCCCCGGCCGTCCGGGGGTGCCGATCGTGTACCAGGTGGAGCGGGTCAGGGACGGGCGGTCCTTCACCACCCGCCGGGTGGTGGCGGTCCAGCAGGGTCGGACGATCTTCAACTTGACTGCCTCCTTCCATCGGCCCGAACCGGGCTTCGAACATCAGGCGCCGATGCCGGAGGTGCCCGGCCCGGAGGATCTGCCGACGCTCACCGCGGAGATCCGCTCTCACCTCGGCGAACTGCCCAACACCTTGCAGCGCATGGAGCGCCGCCAGGCCTTCGACATCCGGTACGTGGACCGGCTGCGCTGGACGCCCCAGGAGCTTCAGGGCGCCGAGCCGCGCAGCGCGGTGTGGATGCGCGCGGTGGGGCCGCTCGGCGACGACCCCCTGGTTCACACCTGCGCTCTGACCTATGCCAGCGATATGACGCTCCTCGACGCGGTGCGCATCCCGATCGAGCCGCTGTGGGGCCCGCGCGGCTTCGATATGGCCAGCCTCGACCACGCCATGTGGTTCCATCACCCCTTCCGGGCCGATGAGTGGTTCCTCTACCAGCAGGAGTCGCCCATCGCGACGGGCGGCCGAGGGCTGGCCCGCGGCCAGATCTTCGACCGCGAGGGCAGGCTCCTCGTGTCGGTGATGCAGGAAGGGCTCTTCCGCGCGGTGGCACCAGCGCCGGACGGCACGACGGATGCCGACGCGAAGACCGGCAGCGCGGGGGCCGACATCGCGGGCCGCTCCTAGGGACGGTCCGCCCGGTCTACCGTGCCTAGGAGGTATGCGTCGTACGGGCCGGCTTGCCCTGGCCTACCCGTGCGCCGCGTCCGCCGCCGCCCCGATCGCTCCGGCCGGGACCACGGTGTTTGCGTCCGCGCAGCCGCGCCCACAGTCCGTGCCGAGCCGTCGGCGCGGGTTCCCTCCGGACCGCGGTTTCGTGCCGCTGAGCCCGGCACCTGGGTTCGAGCCGACGCTCCGGGTCAGGTTGCTCCCCTGGATCGGAGCAACGCCCCTGCTGAGGCGACCGGGCCTGAAGCTCCGGTTCCGGATCTGGCCGCGGCCCCGGCACCCGTTCCATCCGAGGCCACCGCTCCGGCTCCCGCGGCGGATCCGGCTCCGGTTCCGGCCTCGCCTCCGACCGCTCCTCCGGACGCGGCGCAGGCCGTGCGTCCCTCGCCTCCTCCAGTTGGACAGTGAGCCGGAAGCGGAGCCAGGCGATCTCGTCCGGGTCGTCGGCGACGGTCAGTTTCTCGATCACGTCTCGGGCCGCTGCCGCGTCCGTGCGCACCGGCGAGAGGGCGGGGCGCAGCGTGCGCAGATGGGAGTGCTCGTACGGGTCGGGTACGGCCTCGGAGAGCTGGTCGGAGTCGAGCAGCGCTGCCGTGGCCGCCGCCCGCGCCCAGGGGTCCTCGGTCTGTTCGGTCAGTTCTTCGCGCCGTCGATGGCGCCACCCGCGCGCTCGCCGGTCCGCTCCGCCGTCGAGCTCCTCCCGCATGGCGAGCGGGACACGGCCGGTCAGCAGGTCCGGCTCACGGTCGGCGAACTCGGCGAGTTCCGCCGCGAGATAGAGCCAGACCACGGCGCGGTAGCGGTTCACGTAGAAGCTCACCGGGTCGAAACGGCCGGCACGCGCGAGGCGGCCGAAGCGAGAGGCGCTGATGCCCATCAGCGCCGCCCCCTCCGTGGTGCCGAGCGTCCATACCCGGGCGCGCAGCACCTCCGGGAACCCGGCCTCCGCCGTGTGCCGCTCGATCTCCTCGCGCGCCACCCGCCACTTGCCCTGCGGGGCCGCCGGAGCCGCCGGAGCCGCCGGGAGGGTCCGTACCGCTCCCAGCCGCACCGCCAGCTCGAACTCCCTCGGTTTGAGCCGCAATTCCCTCGCCGCCGCGCCGAGCGGCACACTCTGCTTCTCGCCCTGTACGGCCTCGCGTTCCCGCACTGCCATGACGCCCTCCCCCGCACGCTTCGATCACTGACAGTGACGAATGTACCGCGAGCGCCGACAGTCCGTCTCTCCCTGTGGATAACCTCGTAAATGCCTGGTCAGAAGCGTCAAGTCAACTCACGGTCCCCCGGGCCCAAGGGCCAGGCGCTGGGCCGGGCTACGAACCAGCAGCCCCGCCCTGCTTGCGCGCCTCCACGCTCAAGTGCTCCCCGACCCGGTTCACGAGCAGCGTCATCTCGTACGCGACCTGCCCGACGTCCGCCTCCGCGCCGCTGAACACGCACAGGCAGCTCCCGTCCCCCGCCGCCGTGACGAACAGCATCCCGTCGTCGAATTCGACCATCGTCTGTCGCACCCGGCCCGCCTGGAAGTGGTTGCCGGAGCCTTTCGCAAGACTGTGCAGTCCGGCGGAGACGGCCGCCAAGTGCTCGGCGTCCTCCCTCGCCAGGTCCGAACTCGCCCCCGTCACCAGCCCGTCGTTGGACAGGACCAGCGCGTGCCGTATCTCCTCTATCCGACTGGTCAGGTCGTCCAGCAACCAGTCGAGTCCCTTGCGCAGTGCCATACCCGCCTCCCCGTGCGAATGTTCCCCGTTGTCCCCGATATCCCCGTCGCCCCCGTTATTCCAGTCGCCCCGGATATCTCCGTGGTTCCCATGGATCCCGTGGCTCCCCGAGGCTCCCCGTTGTTCCCCCGTAACTGCCGTGCCAGCCTTGCTCACCTACGCCGTCCGGGCAACCCGCCAGGCCCGCCTGCGCGCCTCTGTACAGGGGCTGTCACAGGATGGGTACATGGCAGCGAAAATGAGCAAGGATCAATGGCAGGCGTTCCTCTCGGAATCGACCCGCACCGCGAAGGTATCGACCGTACGGGCCGACGGCAGTCCGCACATCGCCCCGGTCTGGTTTCTGCTGGACGGTGACGATCTGGTCTTCAACACCGGCGCGGACACGGTCAAGGGCCGCAATCTGGCACGCGACAGCCGGATCTCGGTCTGCGTGGACGACGACCGGCCGCCGTTCTCCTTCGTCACGCTCCAGGGCCGCGCGGAGCTGATCGACGATCTCGCGGAGGTACGGGCCTGGGCGACGCGCATCGGGGCCCGTTACATGGGCGAGGAGCGGGGGGAGGAGTTCGGCGCGCGCAACGGCGTCCCCGGCGAATTGCTGGTCCGCGTCCGTATCGACAAGGTCGTGGCGCTGGCGGACCTCGCCGACTGACCCAGCCGTACCCGGGCCGCAGCCGGCCGTCCGACAGAACCACCGGTCAAGGCTCCTCGACCCGCAGCCCGTGCGCCTCCCGCCGCAAGTGCTCCAGCAGCGCACGGGCCGCCGGTGAGCAGGGCCGGTCGGCCGGTCGCAGCACGCCCACGCTGCGGCGGATGGACTTCAGCGGCGTCTCGATGAAGGCCAGTTTGTCGTCGTGCTCGGCGATCAGCATGGGCAGGGCCGCGATGACATCGGTGGACACGAGCAGTTGCCGCAGGGTGAGGATGGACGTGCACTCGATGCGGTTGTCGGGGATCGGCACGCCCTGGTAGAGGAAGGACTCTTCCAGTTCGGCCCGTAGCGCGGTCTGCTCGACGGGGAAGACCCAGGGGTAGCCGAGGAGTTGTTCCAGCGAGGTTTCGGCCCGTTCGTGCACCGGGTGTCCGACGCGCGCGACGAGCTGGATCGGTTCGAGGTAGAGCTGTTCCTGCGTCAGCCGCGGCGGCGGGGTGGCGGAGGTCAGCCGGCCCACCGTCAGGTCGACTTCCCCGGCGAGCAGGGCGGTGTGCAGCACGTCGGGGGTCGCTTCCCGTACGACGACCGTCAGGCGCGGGTGTTCGGCCTTGAGGGCCGCGATGGCGCGGGGCAGCAGCAGGTTCGAGCCCGCCAGGTGGGTGCCGACGGTCACCGAGCCGATCTCGCCCTGGGCGAGCAGCTCGATCTGGCGGCCGGCCTGGCGCAGCTGGGCCAGCATGGCGTAGGCGTGCTCGATGAAGGACTCGCCGTAGATCGTCGGGGTCACGCCGCGCGGGCCGCGGTCGAAGAGCGGTACGCCGAGGATCGCCTCCAGCTCGTGCAGTCCCCGGGTGACGACGGGCTGGGTGATGTGCAGCGTCTCGGCGGCCCGCATGATGCTGCCCTGGTCGGCGATGGCCGCCACCAAGGTCAGATGGCGCAGCTTGAGCCGCCCGTCCAGGAGTCGGTCGACCGTCATGACCTGATGGTATGCCCGTATGGGCATGGGTGAAGACCCAAAGAGCATTAGTGGAGCATGGGGGCTCGTTTCTAGGCTCGGGGCATGTCGAGCTCAGCAGCGAATGCCCCAGCGAGGACCCCGTCCGCCCCGTCCGTACACAACTTCATCAATGGCTCGTACGTGTCCGGCGTGCGCACCTTCGACAAGGTGAGCCCGGTCGACGGCTCCCTGGTCTCCCAGGTGCACGAGGCGGGCCGGGAGACCGTCGACGAGGCCGTCAAGGCGGCCCGTCGCGCCCTTGACGGCGGCTGGGGCCGGATGTCCGTGGCGGACCGGGCACGGCTGCTGCGCCGGGTGGCGGACCGGATCGAGGCCCGGTTCGACGACTTCGTCGCGGCCGAGGTCGCCGACACGGGCAAGCCGGAGGCGATGGCCCGCACGCTCGACGTGGCCCGCGCGCACGCCAATTTCCGGTCCTTCGCGGACACCGTCTCGGCGACCGGACTCGACTCGTTCCTCACCGAGACGGCCGACGGAGGGCGGGCCCTGAACTACGCCGTGCGCGGGCCGCTCGGCGTGGTCGCCGTCATCGTCCCCTGGAACCTGCCGCTGCTGCTGCTCACCTGGAAGGTGGCCCCGGCGCTGGCCTGCGGCAACGCCGTGGTCGTCAAGCCGTCGGAGGAGACCCCGGCGACGGCGACGCTGCTGGGCGAGGTGATGGCCGAGGCGGGCGTGCCCGACGGGGTCTACAACGTGGTGCACGGCTTCGGGCCGGATTCGGCGGGCGAGTTCCTCACCACCCACCCGGGCATCGACGGCGTCACCTTCACCGGGGAGTCCAAGACGGGATCGGCGATCATGCGCGCCGTGGCCCCGCTGGTGCGGCCGGTCTCCTTCGAGCTGGGCGGCAAGAACGCGGCCGTGGTCTTCGCCGACGCCGACCTGGAGCGCACGGTCGACGGACTGGCCCGTTCGGTGTTCACCAACACCGGCCAGGTCTGCCTGTGCACGGAGCGGGTGTACATCCAGCGGGAGGTCTTCGACGACGTGGCCGCGGGGCTGACGGAGCGCGCCAAGGCGCTCAGGCTCGGCCGCCCCGGGGACCCCGCGACGACCACGGGTCCGCTGATCTCCCAGGCGCACCGCGAGAAGGTGCTCTCCTATGCCGCGCTCGCGCGGGAGGAGGGCGCCACGGAGCTGACCGGCGGCGGGATTCCGGCCATGGGCGGTGAGCTGGACGCGGGCGCCTGGATCGAGCCGACCCTGTGGACCGGGCTCGACAACTCGGCGCGGACCCTGCGGGAGGAGGTCTTCGGCCCCGTCGCCGCCCTCGTCCCCTTCGACACCGAGGAGGAGGCCGTGGCACTCGCCAACGACACGGACTACGGCCTCGCCTCGTGCGTGTGGACCTCGAACCTGGAGCGCGGCCACCGCGTCGCCCAGCGGATGCGGGTCGGCATGTCCTGGGTGAACACGTGGTATCTGCGCGATCTGCGCTCCCCGTTCGGCGGCTCGGGCCTGTCCGGGGTCGGCCGCGAGGGCGGCACGCACTCGCTGCACTTCTACACCCAGCCCACCAACGTCTGCGTGCAGCTGTGAGCGCCGCCGACACCGCCCGCGCCGTGGAGCGGCTGCGCGCCGCCCAGGCCTCCGGACGGCCGTGTACGCCCGTACGGGATCTGCTCGGCGATACGGACCAGGACGCCGCGTACGCCGTACAGGCCGCCGGCATCGAGGCGCGGGTCGCCGCCGGGGCCCGCCGGGTCGGCCGCAAGATCGGGCTGACCTCGAAGGCCGTGCAGTCCCAGTTCGGGGTCTTCTCCCCCGACTTCGGGGTGCTGCTGGACGACATGGTCTACGCGGACCGCGAGCCGATCCCGCTGGACCGCTTCCTGCAGCCGCGCGTCGAGGCCGAGGTGGCGTTCGTGCTCGGCGCCGATCTCGACTCGCCGACGGCGCACGTGGCAGACGTGCTGCGCGCGACGGAGTTCGTGCTCCCCGCGCTGGAGATCGTCGATTCGCGGATCGCGCGCTGGGACATCAAGATCACCGACACCATCGCCGACAACGCCTCCAGCGGCGCCCTCGTGCTGGGCTCGACGCCGCGCCGGGTGGACGCGGTCGATCTGCCGGCCACCGGCATGGTGCTCGAACACCGCGGCGACGTCGTCTCGGTCGGCTCCGGGGCGGCCTGCCTGGGATCGCCCGCCGCGGCCGTCGCCTGGCTCGCCCGCGCCGTCGCCCGGCACGGCCACCCGCTGCGCGCCGGCGAGGTGATCCTCTCCGGTGCGCTCGGCCCGATGGTCCCCGTGCGCGGCCCCGGCAGCTACCGTGCCCGGCTGGACGGCCTGGGCGCGGTGCACGCCGTCTTCTCCGTACCCGCCCGATCCGCGGCCGGTACGGGCTCCTCCGAGGAAGGAACACGCCCATGACGGTCCCCGTCGCGATCATCGGTTCGGGCAATATCGGCACCGACCTGATGTTCAAGATCAAGCGGCTGTCGTCACAGCTGCACCTCGCTGTCATGGTCGGCATCGACCCGGACTCCGACGGCCTGGCGCGCGCCCGCCGGATGGGCGTCGCGACGACGCACGAGGGCGTGGACGGGCTGCTGAAGATGGCCGAGTTCGAGGACGTCGAGGTGGTCTTCGACGCGACCTCGGCCGGCGCCCACGCCCGTAACGACGCCCTGGTGCGCGAGCACGGCAAGCTGATGGTCGACATGACGCCCGCGGCCATCGGCCCGTACGTCGTGCCGCCCGTCAACCTCGACGCCAACCCGGACGCGACCAACGTCAACATGGTCACCTGCGGCGGCCAGGCCACCGTGCCGATCGTCGCGGCGGTCTCGCGGGTCGCGCCGGTGGCGTACGCGGAGATCGTGGCGTCGATCGCCTCGAAGTCCGCGGGGCCCGGCACCCGGGCCAACATCGACGAGTTCACCGAGACCACGGCGGCCGCGATCGAGCGGGTCGGCGGGGCCGAGCGGGGCAAGGCGATCATCGTGATGAACCCGGCCGAGCCGCCGCGGGTCATGCGGGACACCGTCTTCTGCCTGATCGAGGACGCCGACCCCGACGAGGCGGCGATCAGCGCCTCGGTGGCCGCGATGGCGGCCCAGGTGAACGAGTACGTACCGGGCTACCGGCTCAAGCAGGACGTCCAGTTCGACCCGGTCGACGAGGCGCACCTGCCGGTGCTCGGCCGGGCGTTCCGCGGCACCAAGGTGTCGGTCTTCCTGGAGGTGACCGGGGCCGGGCACTACCTGCCGGACTACGCCGGGAACCTCGACATCATGACGTCGGCCGCACTGCGCACCGCGGAACGACTGGTCGAACTGCGCCGAGGAGCGATCACCGTATGACGACCCCCGCCCCCCACGAGGTGTACGTGCAGGACGTCACCCTGCGCGACGGCATGCACGCCGTGGGCCACCGCTACACCACCGACCAGGTCACTGCCATCGCCGGGGCGCTCGACGCCGCGGGCGTCGACGCGATCGAGGTCTCGCACGGCGACGGGCTCTCCGGCCACAGCGTCACCTACGGGCACGGCTCCCACACCGACGACGAGTGGATCTCCGCGGCCGCCTCGGTCGTCAAGAACGCCAGGCTCACCACGCTCCTGATCCCCGGCATCGGGACCGTGGACGACCTCAAGCGCGCCCACTCCCTCGGCGTCACCAGCGTCCGGGTGGCCACTCACTGCACCGAGGCCGACGTCGCCGCGCAGCACATCGGCTGGGCGCGCGAGAACGGCATGGACGTCGCGGGCTTCCTGATGATGAGCCACCTCAGCCCGCCGTCCGCGCTCGCCGCCCAGGCGAAGCTGATGGAGTCCTACGGGGCGCACTGCGTCTACGTCACCGACTCCGGCGGCCGGCTGACGATGACGGACACGGCCGAGCGGGTACGGGCGTACCGCGAGGTGCTCGACGACGCCACGCAGATCGGCATCCACGCCCACGAGAACCTCTCGCTCAGCGTCGCCAACAGCGTCGTGGCCGTCGAGAACGGCGTCTCCCGGGTGGACGCCTCGCTCGCCGGGCAGGGCGCGGGCGCCGGCAACTGCCCCATAGAGGCGTTCGTCGCCGTCGCCAACCTCATGGGCTGGAAGCACGGCTGCGATGTGTTCGCCCTCCAGGACGCGGCCGACGACCTCATCCGTCCGCTCCAGAAGCGGCCGGTGCGCGTCGACCGGGAGACCCTGACGCTCGGTTACGCGGGGGTCTACTCCAGCTTCCTGCTGCACGCCGAGCGCGCCGCCGAGCGGTACGGGCTCGACACGCGGGAGATCCTGCTCGAACTCGGCCGGCGCCACATGGTCGGCGGGCAGGAAGACATGATCATCGACGTCGCGCTCGACCTGGCCCGCGCCAAGTCCGCGACCGTCCCGGCGGGAGACCCCTCATGACCAGCGCCACCGACATCGCCGAGCTCGCCATGCTCCTGGACGCCGCCGCCGAGGCCGCGGTCCCGATCGCGCAACTCACCTCCGAGCACAAGTTCTCGCTGGAGGACGCGTACGAGGTCCAGCGCGAGCTGGTCGCCCTGCGGTGCGCCCGCGGCGACTCCCTCTCCGGCGTCAAGCTGGGGTTCACCAGCCGCGCCAAGGCGCAGCAGATGGGCGTGGACGACGTCATCGCCGGCCGGATCACGCACGGGATGCGGATCACGGACGGCGGCGAGCTGGACTTCTCCCGCTACTGCCACCCCCGTATCGAGCCCGAGGTCGCCTTCCGGCTCGGCGTCGAGGTGGACCCCCAGGACGAGACGCTCGACGCGGAGACCGTCGTCGAGGCGGTCGCGCCCGCGCTGGAGGTCATCGACTCCCGGTACCGCGACTTCCGCTTCACCCTGGAGGACGTGGTGGCGGACAACACCTCCGCGGCCGCGTACGTCGTCGGCCCCTGGACCGCGTACGGGCAGGCGGGCGACCTCGCCAACCGGGGCGTGACTCTCGACGTGGACGGCGAGGTCGCCGAGACCGGCTCCACCGCGGCGATCCTGGGGCACCCGCTGCGCGCCGTGCACGCCGCGCAGCGCATGGCGCGTACGTATGGGCTGACCATGCCCGCGGGCACGGTGATCCTGGCCGGTGCGGCGACGGCGGCGGTGCCGCTGAAGCCCGGCCGGTTCGTGGAGGCCACCGTGACGGGTCTGGGCAGCGTCGGCCTTCGGGTGAGCGGTGACGCGGATGTCTGAGTCGCTGGTGGTGGCCGGCAAGGCCACGCCGCGGGGGAAGTTCCCGCACGTCAAGGTCGTCGGCGACCTGGTCTTCGTGTCCGGTACGAGCAGCCGGCTGCCCGACAACTCGATCGTGGGCGCCGAGGCCGACGAGATGGGCGCGACGCGGCTCGACATCAAGCAGCAGACGCGCGCGGTGATCGAGAACATCCGCGATGTGCTGGCCGCGGTCGGCGCGGACCTCTCCGACCTCGCCCAGGTGACCTGTTATCTGGTCAACATGAACGACTTCGCGGGCTACAACGAGGTCTACGCGGAGTACTTCGACGAGCACGGCCCGACCCGGACGACCGTCGCCGTGCACCAACTGCCCCATCCGCACCTGCTGATCGAGATCCAGGCGATCGCGCACCTCAGCCGCGGCCGCCGCCCCGAGGAGGGACGATGAGCTCCATTCCGCCCGTCATCAATTTCCCGCGCTGGATCGAGGAGCACGAGCACCTGCTCAAGCCCCCGGTCAACAACCGGCAGGTGTGGGAGCCCATGGGCGACTTCATCGTGCAGGTCGTCGGCGGGCCGAACGAGCGCACCGACTTCCATGTAGACCCCTACGAAGAGTGGTTCTACCAGGTCAAGGGCGATATCCACGTCAACCTGCGTACCGATGCGGGGATCGAGCGCGTCGACATCCGCGAGGGCGAGATGTGGATGCTGCCGCGCGAGATCCCGCACTCGCCGCAGCGCCCCGAGCCGGGCTCGATCGGCATCGTCATGGAGCGCATCCGCGAGGAGGGCGTGCTGGAGAAGTTCCAGTGGTACTGCCCGAACTGCCTGGAGCTGGTGCACGAGGTGGAGTTGCAGGTCCGGGACATCGTCAAGGACCTGCCGCCGGTCTTCACCCGGTTCTACGAGAGCCAGGACAAGCGCACCTGCCGCGCATGCGGGACGTACCACCCGGGCAGGGGCTGACCCGATGAGCGTCATCGACATCCACACCCACTACGTGCCGCGCGGCTGGCCCGATCTCGGGGCCGAAGCGGGCGGCACGGACTGGCCCTCGCTGCGGATCGAGAGCGAGCGGGACGCCATGATCATGGTGGGCTCGAAGGAGTTCCGCCGGATCGGCTCCGACTGCTGGGACGCCGAGGTGCGGCTGGCGGACATGGCCGCCGACGGGATCGACCTCCAAGTGGTCTCCCCCACCCCGGTCTTCTTCTCCTACGGCCGCCCCGGCCCCGAGGCGCTGAAGGTCTCCCGCATCTTCAACGACCTGGCCCTGGACATCTGCTCCCCGGCGCCCGACCGGCTGCTGCCGTTCGCCCAGGTGCCGCTCCAGGACCCGGAGGCGGCCTGCCGCGAACTCGACCGGTGCCTGGCGGCCGGCCATGTGGGCGTCGAGATCGGCAACCACGTCGGCGACCAGGATCTGGACTCCGCGGGTGTGGTGATGTTCCTCCAGCACTGCGCGGAGGTCGGCGCCCCGGTCTTCATCCACCCCTGGGACATGGCGAACTCGCCGCGCCTGGACCGCTGGATGGCGCAGTGGCTGACCGGGATGCCCGCCGAGACCCATCTGTCGATCCTCGCGATGATCCTCGGCGGCGTCTTCGACAAGGTCCCGGACACGCTCCGGGTGTGCTTCGCGCACGGCGGCGGGTCGTTCGCGTTCTGGCTGGGCCGGATGGAGAACGCCTGGCACGGGCGGAGCGACGTCATCGCCACCTCGCAGTTCCCCCCGTCGCACTACCTCGACCGGTTCAGCGTGGACTCGGTGGTGTTCGCGCCGGAGCCGCTGCGGCTGCTGGTGGACACGCTGGGCAGCGGTCAGGTGATGGTGGGCAGCGACTATCCGTACCCGCTGGGCGAGCGTCCGGCCGGGTCGGTGGTCCAGCGCGCCGAGTTCCTCGACGCCGACGCGAAGGCCGCCATCCTCGGCGGCAACGCACGGCGGTTCCTGAACCTCGGGGCGGCGCGGTGAGACAGGCCGGGGCTGGGGTGATCCCCGGCCCCGGCCGACAGCCGAGGCTCAATGGTCTTCGAACAGGGCGAGGAAGTCGCTCCGTTCGAAGACCTTCGCCGCTTCGACGGCCGAAGGCGATCCGGCCGACGGGTCCGCGCCGCCCTCGACGAGCAGCCGGACGACTTCGGCCTCGCCCTTGAAGACGGCCCCGGCCAGGGGGGTCTGGCCGCGGTCGTTGGGCCTGTCGGGGTCGGCGGAGCGGTGCAGGAGGGCCGCCACGGTCCCGGGGTGACCGTGGTAGGCCGCGAGCATGATGAGGGAGTCACCTGAGTCGTTGGTGAGGTTCACCGGGACCCCGGCGTCCACGTAGGCCGCGAGCGTGTCGGTGTCGCCGTGCCGGGCCAGGTCGAAGACCTTCGCCGCGAGTTGGAGCACCTCGGGGTCGTGGGCGGGCTCGGTTGCTGGGGGCTGTTCGCTCATCTCTGGTCATCCTCCGGCTGCTGCGCCTTGGCATGGGCTCCGTCCCACCCTACGGCCGGGGGCCCGGCGGGAGTCCGGTTCCACGGGTGCGGCTCTCCGGCCCGCCGTCCTTCGCCGTGTGCGGGAGCGCCGGGCCGCGCCCGTACGGGTGATTCATGAGCGTTCCGGGCCGCCGCCGCATGGGAGACGGCGGGCTCGGCAAGGATCGCCGCGGCGCGCGGGCGCGGGCCGCCTTTCGGTGCCCCTGGCGCCCTGACCGACGCTCCACAGCAGCCATTGGGATGACTTTGATGATGAATCACCCATTCGCCCCTTTTGCCACATAGGAACCTTCTGTGAGGCTGGAGGAACTCATGGTGACCGTCCCCCACCACCCAGGAGAAACCCCATGATCCTGACCATCTCGGGCGTTGTGCTGCTCGGTGTCATCGTGTTCCTCTTCTTCCGCAAGGATGGCCTCAAGGCGTCCCACGCCCTCGTCTGCGCGCTCTTCGGCTTCTACCTCGCGGGCACCGCGATCGCTCCCAGCATCAAGGCCGGCGGCGCCAGCCTCGCCAGCCTGCTGGGCGGGCTCAAGTTCTAGCGCCCCTCCCCGCGGACCGCGGCCGAAGCCTCCGGGGGCCCGCGCCGAGCCGCCCGTAACCGCATCACGACCAACTGGAGACCGACGTGGGCCGGCGACCGCTCCCCCGCATCCTGACCGCCAGCGCTCCGATCGTCCGCGGCCGCGAGTACGCGCGCACGGCCGCCGACAGCGCGACCGACGTGCTGTACCCGCTGATCGTCATCGTGCGGGGCCTGCGCGGCCTGGCCGCCGCCGGGCGGCGCAGATGGGCGGCGACCCCCAAGGAACGGCGCGGCCCCGCGCTGTTCGGACTGGCCGGCTGCGTATTCGCGCTCGCGCTGATGCCGTACGGGCCGCTGCTCGCCCTGGTCGTGCTGATGGCGGCCGCGGCGTGGACCGGGCGCGACCGCACCCCCGCGGACACCGGGCCGGGCGAGGCCGAGGCAGAGCGGCTGCAAGCGCTGTACGACGCCCTCGTGCCGTACTTCTCGGCGGCGGAGGACCCCAACCCGCTCTACACCCACGGCGGTGACTGGGAGGAGGCGTTCGGCGAGTACGAATTCGACGACGACGGGCGGCTGGTAGGCCTCCAGCTGCGCTATCCGGCCTACTTCCTCGACGGCGAGGCCGAATCCCGCGCCAGGATCGAGCAGTTGCTGCACGCCAAGTCCGGCCGGGGCCGGGAGTACCTCTTCGACTGGGACGAGGAGGGCAACAGGCTGCGGCTCAGCGTCCTTCCGGCGCTGCCCACCGGCATCCGCGCCCAGCGGTTCGTGACCGCGCCGGGTGAGACCGTGCTCGGTTTCACCGACCCCTCCGGCGTGCCGCGGACCCTGCCGGTCGCCGACGGCGAGGAGACGCGCGACGCGCCCCCGGTCGTGTGGCGCACCGGGGCGCGCTCCACGGAGCCGCATCTGCTGGCGCTGGGCCAGCCCGGCAGCGGCACGACGACGCTGCTGCGCTCCCTCGTGCTCCAGGCCCTGCCCCACGGCGACGCGTTGGTGATCGACGGCAGCGGCGCGGGCGAGTACGCGTGCCTGTCCGGCCGGGAAGGCGTACTGGCCGTCGAGTCCGGCCTGGCGGGCGCCCTCGCCACGCTGGAGTGGGCCGCGCACGAGACGGAGCGGCGGCTGATCGCCGCCAACCGGGCCCGCCAGTTGGGCAGGCCGGTGCCGCAGGACGCGCGCCGACCGCTGTGGATCATCGTGGACCGGCCGAGCGTACTGAGCCACCTCGCGGCGGCCGACGGCCGGAGCGAGCCGCAGAACCTGCTGCACGTACCGCTGCGGCACGGGCGCACGGCCAACGTCACGGTCGCGGTGGCCGAGCAGTTCGACGCGGTGGACACGCTCTGCGCCCCGGTCCGCGCCCACACCCGCGCCCGGGTCGTACTCGGCCGGGTCACGGTGGACCAGGTGCGGACGGCGCTCGGCGTGCCGCCGCACACGACGCCCGCCCGCGAGGTGCCGCCCGGCCGCGGTTACGCCCGGCTCGGCGCCGGTCCTGTCCACCGGCTCCAGGTGCCGGCCACGCCCGACCCGTACGACGAGGAGGAGGGCGAGGCGCAGCGTGCGGCCGTACTGGAGCTGCTGCCCCGGCGCACGGCGGGGGCAGACGCGGCGCCCGCCGTCGAGGCGTGCCCGGACGGCGACGGGCCGCTGCCCGTTCAGGCGACGTAGCTACCCGTTCAAGCGACGTAGCGGCGCGCGTTCAGGCGACGTAGCTGCACGGGGCCTCGGCCGTCGCCCCGGTCGCCACGAGGCGGGCCGCGGCGGCGAGCCGGACCGCGGCCTCCTCGGCGACCGGCCCCGCGACGGTGAACGGCAGCCGTACGAACCCCTCGAAGGCGCCGTCGACGCCGAAGCGGGGCCCGGAGGGCACGCGCACGCCGAGCCGCTCCCCCGCCTCGGCGATGCGCGAGCCGGACAGGCCGCCGGTGCGGGTCCACAGGGTGAGGCCGCCGTGCGGGACGGTGAACTCCCAGTCGGGCAGGTGGCGGCGGACCGCGGCGACGAGCGAGTCGCGGTTCTCGCGCGCCTGCGCCCGGCGCAGTTCGGCGGACTCGTCCCAGCCGTCGGTGGTGAGCAGCCAGGTGACCGCGAGCTGTTCGAGTACGGGCGTGCCGAGGTCGGCGTAGGCGCGGGCGGCCACGAGGCTGCGGACGACGTCGGGGGCGGCCCGGACCCAGCCGATGCGCAGCCCGGCCCAGAACGACTTGCTGACGGAGCCGACGGTGATGACGGCGCTGCCCGCCGGGTCGAAGGCGCAGACGGGGCGGGGCCGTTCGATGCCGGGGTCCAGACACAGTTCCGACATGGTCTCGTCGGCCACCAGGACCGTGCCGGCGGACCGGGCGGCCTCGACGAGCCGGCGGCGCTGGTCTTCGGGGGCGAGCGCCCCGGTGGGGTTGTGGAAGTCGGCGACGACGTAGGCCATCCGGGGCGCGGCGTCGCGCAGGACCTGGCGCCAGGCGGGGATGTCCCAGCCCGCGAGGGAGTCGGCCATCGCGACGGGCACGAGGCGGGCGCCGGTCTCGCGCATCAGCTGGAGGACGTTGGCGTACGAGGGCGACTCGACGGCGACGCGCTCGCCATGGCCCGCGATGAGCCGGCAGATGGCGGCGACGGCGCCCATGGCGCCGGTGGTGACCATGATCTGCTCGGGCATGGTCGGTATGCCGCGGGCGGTGTAGCGGTCGGCGATGGCCTCGCGCAGCACGGGGAGGCCGGCCGGGAAGTCGCCGTGGGTGTGGGCGTAGGGCGGCAGTTCTTCGAGGGCGCCCTGGAAGGCCCGGGTGAGCCAGGGTTCGGGGGCGGGCAGGGCCGCGCAGCCGAGGTCGATGACGGAGGCGGCGGTCTCCGGGGGCAGCGGGTCGAGGCCGCGGGTGGGCAGCGGCTTCCCGGCGGGCACGGAGGTCCAGCTCCCCGCGCCGCGGCGGGATTCGAGGAACCCCTCGCCGCGCAGGGCCTCGTAGGCGGCGGCGACGGTGGTGCGGCTGACGGCGAGGGCGGCGGCCAGTTCGCGCTCGGCGGGGAGCCGGGCGGCGACGGGGACGCGCCCTTCGAGGATGAGCAGCCGGACGCCGTCGGCGAGCGAGCGGTAGGCGGGTACGCGCCGACCGCCTGGTGTCCCGGCGGCGCGGGCATGCTGCGATCCGAGGAGGCGCGCGAGCTGCGGGGAGCCCACCGCCGAGGTCCACTGACTCATCAGTTGCAGTCCACCTTCCGGAGATTGGCCATGGATCATGAGGTGCCCCAGGCCACAGGGTGTCACGAAGCAGGCCACTTCCACCACAGACCAGCACTCGCCACCACCCGAGGAGCCTCCGTTGTCCGCAGCGCCCGCAGCGTCCACACCGTCCGCGGCGACCGGAGGAAGGACGCCGGTCTGGCGGCGGCTCGTGCGGCTGTACGCCGGGCTGGCGCTGTACGGAGCGAGCTCGGGGCTGCAGCTGCGCGCCGGGCTGGGGCTCGCGCCGTGGGACGTTCTCAACCAGGGCGTCGCGCGGCACACGGGCATCTCCATCGGCACCGCCTCGATCGCCATCGGCGCGCTGGTGCTGCTCGCGTGGGTGCCGCTGCGGCAGCGCCCCGGCCTCGGAACGGTCTCGAACGTCCTGCTGGTCGGCCTGTCGATGGACGCGACCCTGAGCCTGGTGCCGCAGCCGCACTCCCTGTGGCTGCGGATTCCGCTGCTGGCGTTCGCCATCGCGCTGAGCGGGGCGGCCACCGGGCTCTACATCTCGGCGCGGTTCGGCACCGGTCCGCGCGACGGACTGATGACCGGGCTGCACCAGCGCACCGGCCGCTCCATCCGCCTGGTGCGGACCGCCATCGAGGTGGCCGTGCTGGTGACGGGGTTCGCGCTGGGCGGCTCCGCCGGGGCGGGCACGGTGCTGTACGCGCTGGGGATCGGCCCGCTGGCGCAGTTCTTCCTGCGCCGCTTCGGGGGCGCGGCGGCAGTCGGGCCGTCCGCCGTGGTCGCGCGCGGCGAGGGCGCCCGGCGCGCGATACTGCCGCGGTGATGCCCGTACACCATGCCTTCCTCGACCATCCGACGCCGCTCGCCTTCGCCCACCGGGGCGGCGCGGCGGACGGCCTGGAGAACACCGCGGCCGCCTTCCGGCGCGCGGTGGACGCCGGGTACCGCTATCTGGAGACCGATGTGCACGCCACGTCGGACGGGGCGCTCGTCGCCTTTCACGACCGGATGCTGGACCGGGTCACCGACGCGCGCGGCGCGATCGGCGCGCTGCCCTGGCGGGCGGTGCGGCGGGCGCGGGTGGGCGGCGTGGAGCCGCTGCCGCTCTTCGAGGAGCTGCTGGAGGAGTTCCCCGGGGCGCGGTGGAACGTCGACGTGAAGGCGGAGGCGGCGCTGGAGCCGCTGCTGGACCTGGTGCGCAGGGCGGACGCCTGGGACCGGGTGTGCGTCGGCTCGTTCTCGCAGGCGCGGATCGTGCGGGCGCGGCGGCTGGCCGGGGCGCGGCTGGCCCATTCGCTGGGCACGCTCGGCGTGGTGGGGATGCGGCTGCGGTCGTACGGGCCGGGTCGGGCCCCGGGCCGCCCGGCGGGGGCGGCGTGCGTGCAGGTGCCGGAGCACCGGTCGGGGGTGCGGGTGGTGGACCGGCCTTTCGTCCGGCACGCGCACGCGCGCGGGCTCCAGGTCCATGTGTGGACGGTGAACGAGGCGGAGCGGATGCGGGCGCTGCTCGATCTCGGGGTGGACGGCATCATGACCGACCGCCTCGCCACGCTGCGGGACGTGCTGATCGAGCGCGGCGTGTGGACTTGATCAAGCCTCATCCGGGCAGAAGATGAGCTTCCTGTTCCGGCCCTGATTTACAGCTGGGGCGGCAGGGCCGGTAGTGTACGCCTTTGGCCCACCGGGCGGACCGTTACTGCGCGCTGAAACGGTGCAAACACAGGGTGACATCTGCTGTCAGATGTGACAAACCGGGCGTGGGTGGGTACAACAAGGGGCGACACGACGGGCGACGCATGTCCCGAAACGGGAATCTTCACCGCCGACCGGACGTTGACCGGATGACGACGACAGCGACACCTGTCCTGTGGGCGACAAGCCCGGGAGGCACGATTCATGAGTGAGCGAGCTCTCCGCGGTACGCGACTCGTGGTTACCAGCTACGAGACCGACCGCGGCATCGATCTGGCCCCGCGCCAGGCGGTGGAGTACGCATGCCAGAACGGACATCGATTTGAGATGCCGTTCTCGGTAGAGGCGGAAATTCCGCCGGAGTGGGAGTGCAAGGCGTGCGGCGCCATGGCACTCCTGGTTGACGGCGATGGGCCGGAAGAAAAGAAGGGCAAGCCCGCGCGTACGCACTGGGACATGCTCATGGAGCGGCGCACCCGCGAGGAGTTGGAGGAGGTGCTGGCCGAGAGGCTGGCCGTGCTCCGCTCCGGTGCCATGAACATTGCCGTGCATCCGCGCGACAACCGAAAGTCCGCCTGAGGGCGGCATACCGATAGATCACGAGGGCCGGGCCCACCGCTGAGCGGTGGGCCCGGCCCTCGTGTGCGTACGGGCCGGCCTGTGACGGTCCTCAGTGCGGGAGCTGCGGCCCGTCGTGGCGCGGCGTGGGCGGCTCGTCGTCCCGGATCACCTCTCCGGGGACGACCTTGCCGTCCGGGCGGTGCATACGGGCCTGCTGGAAGGCGTCCCCCAGGGTGCCCGGTGCGGGGCTGCCGACTCGGCGCGACAGCCGGCGCTCGAAGGCCTTGCGCAGCAGCGACCGCGTCGGCGGGAAGAGGCACAGCAGCCCAGCGGCGTCGGAGACCAGCCCGGGGATCATGATCAGCAGACCGCCGAGCATCATCAGCCCGTTGCCGGAGCTCTCCCGCTGCTCGGCGGGGGCCGCCGCGGGGTTCTCGGCCGCCTGGACCGTACGGGCCAGCCGCTCCCACGCGCGCCGCCCCGCCCGCTTGATCACCACGGACCCCAGCACCACGCCCGCCGCCAGCAGCGCCAGCACGGTGAGCCCGCCCGCGGCCTCGCCCACCAGGATCAGCAGCCAGATCTCCAGCACCGCCCAGGCGGCGATGGCCAGCGGGATGAACTTGCGGGCCCGCGAACGCTGGGGCGGGCGGGCGGCTGTCGGCTGAGGCGATCCGAAGGTCATGCCTCAAGTGTGCCTGCACCCGCGCGCCGCCGCGTCGCCGGTGGCGCGCCGCCCACACGCGGTACGCGCGAAAGCGGCCGGAGCCGTCATCGACGCGTACGAGTCCGGCTCACAGCGTGCGCAGCGCGGGCAGCAGGGACCGCTCGGCCCAGTCCAGGAAACCGGGCTGGGTGTCCCCGCCGATCTGGACCAGGGCGATCTCGGTGAAGCCCGCGTCCGCGTACGGGCGGACGGCCTCGACGAAGTCGTCGAGGCGGTCGCCGCACGGGATCGTCTCGGCGACGTCCTCGGGCCGTACGTACTGGGTGGCCCCGGCGAACGCCTCGGGGCCCGGCAGCTCCGAGTTGACCTTCCAGCCGCCGCCGAACCAGCGGAACTGGTCGTGGGCGCGCCGGACGGCGGCGTCCCGGTCGGGGTCGTAGCAGATGGGCAGCTGCCCGACCCGGGGCTTGCCCGCTCCCCCGTGGCGGTCGAAGGCGGCCAGCAGCTCGGCCTTGGGCTCGGTGCCGATCACGACGTCCGCGAGGCGTCCGGCGAGCGCGCAGGAGTCCTCTCCGGAGACGGCGACGCCGATCGGCGGGGCCTGTTCGGGGAGGTCCCAGAGCTTGGCGGACTCGACGTCGAAGTGCGCGCCGCGGTGGTTGAGGGTCCGGCCCTCGAACAGGGCGCGGATGATCCCGATCGCCTCGGCGAGCTTCTCGTGGCGCTCGCCGGCGCCGGGCCAGCCGCCGCCGACGACGTGCTCGTTGAGGTTCTCGCCGGAGCCGAGGCCGAGCCGGAAGCGCCCTTCGGAGAGCAGCTGCACGGTGGCGGCCTTCTGGGCGACGATCGCGGGGTGGTAGCGGGTGGTGGGGCAGGTGACGTACGACATCAGCGGGATGCGGGTGGTGGCCTGGGCGGCGGCGCCCAGGACCGACCAGGCGTACGAGGAGTGCCCTTGGGAGGCGAGCCACGGGGAGTAGTGGTCGGAGGTGACGGAGAAGTCGAACCCGGCCTGCTCGGCCCGGACCACATGGTTCACGAGGTCCCTGGGACCCGCCTGTTCGGTCATCATCGTGTAGCCGATTTGCACCATAATGTGCGGATTCCCGACGCGGGTCGCACAAAACATCACGCGCCGCCGAACCGGTTACCCGGCGCGGCGGCGCGTAAGAGTGCTGAGCGTGCGGAGCCCGTGTCAGCCGCCCTTGCGGCCGAGCACTTTGCTGACCCGCGAGCCGACGCCCCAGGTCGTGACCCGCCACAGGGCCTCGGCCAGGATGTCCTTGGACATCTTGCTGTCGCCCAGCTCGCGCTCGACGAAGGTGATGGGGACCTCCACGACGTGGAATCCGGCCTTCACCGCGCGCCAGGCCAGGTCGACCTGGAAGCAGTAGCCCTGCGAGGCCACCTGGTCCATGCCCAGCCCTTCCAAGGTCTCCCTGCGGAAGGCCCGGTAGCCGCCCGTGACGTCCCGCATGGGGACGTCGAGCAGCAGACGGGAGTAGGTGGAGCCGCCGCGGGAGAGGTACTCGCGGTGCTTGGGCCAGTTCACGACGCGCCCGCCGGGCACCCAGCGCGAGCCCAGGACGAGGTCGGCGCTCTTGAGCGCGGTCAGCAGCCGCGGCAGCTCCTCGGGCTGGTGGGACCCGTCGGCGTCCATCTCCACGAGGACGCCGTAACCGTTGTCGAGGCCCCAGCGGAAGCCGGCGAGGTAGGCCGCGCCGAGCCCTTCCTTGCCCTTGCGGTGCATGACCTTGACGTGGTCGTCCTCGGCGGCGAGCTCGTCGGCGAGCTTCCCGGTGCCGTCGGGGCTGTTGTCGTCGGCGACGAGAACGTGCGCCTCGGGAACGGCGGACCGTACCCGGGCGACGATCGGCTTGATGTTCTCCGCCTCGTTGAAGGTCGGGATGATCACCAAAGTCGTGCCGAGCGGACCGTACTTCCGCTGAGCGCCGTCGTTCACTGCTGTCCCTTCTTGTCCGGACGTCCCCAGCGGCCGAGCATGATCGCGACCGCGCAGGACAGGAGGCCCACCATAGCGATCACCCACTCGGGCGCCGCACCGACGCGGTCGGCGACGGTGATCCCGTCACGCAATGGGATGCGGGCGTTCAGGACCTCTCGGGTGAATTCCTTGCTGCGCTGCTCCACCGTGCCGTCGGGCGCGACGACCGCGCTGATGCCGCTGGTGGCCGCGGTGACCACGGCGCGGCCGTGCTCCACGGCGCGCAGCTTGGACATCGCGAGCTGCTGCTCGGGCTGTCCGGTACGGCCGTAGGTGGCGTTGTTGGTCTGTACGACCAGGGCCCGCGCCCCCGCCTTCACGGTGTCGTGGACGATCTCGTCATAGGCGACCTCGAAGCAGATGACGTCGCCGAGGCGGGCCGGGCCGACCCGCAGGACGCCGCTGTGGTCGCCGGGGTAGAAGTCGCGGGGCACCCGCTGGAGCCGGGTGATCAGCTTGCTCAGTTCGGCGCGGAAGGGCACGTACTCGCCGAACGGCACGGGGTGCTGCTTCGTATAGGAGGCGCCGGGACCGGTCTTCGGGTCCCAGACGATGCCCTCGTTGTAGACGTACCCCTTCTTGGAGGGGTGGTCGACGAGGGCGCCGACGAGGATCGGCACGCCGACGGCCCGCACCGCCTCCTGGATGCGGTCGTACGCCTCCGGGAACTTGAACGGGTCGAGGTCGGAGGAGTTCTCCGGCCAGATCACCAGGTCCGGCTTCTTGACCCGGCCCGCCTTCACGTCCTTCGCCAGCTTGAGGGTGGCGTCCACGTGGTTGTTGAGGATCATCATCGGGCGGCCGAGGAAGTCCATGCCCGCCTGCTGGACGTTGCCCTGGACGATGGCGATGTCCGCCGTGTCGTCGGCCTTCGTGGGCACGGGCACGGCGTACGCGCCGACGGTGATCGCGGCGGCGAGGGCGAGGGCCTCGACGGCGGGCAGCGCGGCCCGTACGGTCCGGGGCGCGGTGGCGCGCAGCCGCCACGCGGTGGCGGCGGCGTACGCCAGCAGCGCGCCGACGAGGGCGACCGCGAAGGTCACCAAGGGGGCGCCGCCGAGGGCCGCGAAGGGGGTGAAGGACGAGCCGGTGTTGGCGAAGGCGAGCCGCCCCCAGGGGAAGCCGCCGAACGGGAGGCGGTCGCGCGCCCACTCCTGGGCGACCCACAGGCAGGCGGTCCACAGCGGCCAGCCGCGCAGCCGGGAGGTGCGGGCGAGGCCCGCGCCGAGCAGGCAGACGAAGAGCGCCTCGGCGACGGAGAGTCCGAAGACGGCGTCGTAGCCGACCACGCGCAGCCAGCGCAGCAGGAGGAAGAAGAACGGCAGGCCGAAGGCGAAGCCGGTCCACGCGCCCTGCCGGGCGGTGCGGCCCCGGGTGAGCAGGCTGAGGGCGGCGACGGCGACGATCGACAGCGGCCACACGTCGTACGGCGGGAAGGCCGCGGTCAGGGCGAGACCGCTGAGCACGGCGAGGCCGGTGCGCGGCGCCTCGCGGCGGAGGAGCAGCGCGAAGCGCTTGGCGAGGCCGGGGCGGGCGGGGTCGTCGGGCACCGTTTCCTCCCCGGCGTCGTCCGGCGCCGGGTCGTCCGCCCGTCGCGTGGCTGCCGGACCGCCGGGGGCGGATTCGGCGGTGGTGTCGGAACCCGAGGGCACGTGACGGCCTTCCTTGCAGGTCGTGCGGTGGTGAGCAGACGGTATACCGACGAGATTGCGGCGTGGCCCCAGGGTGCGTAAAGAAGGGTGCGCGAAGAACGGCGGGCCGCGGCCCGTACGGGCACGGAGGCGGGTCCGGCGCGTGGGCGGGGAGGTCCTCAGGCGGCCTCGCGGGCCGGGGCGCGGCAGCGCGCCGCCGCGGGCGGGCGACTGCGGATGGGGGCCCAGAGTCCTTCGGGCCGACCTGGGGCCCGCTGGCTGCGGGTCGACCGAAAGCCGTTGTCTACTGAACGCCCGGGCCCCACCCGGGTCACACCTGCCGGCCTGGAGAAACCTTCCCTCGCCCCCGTGCGCTGGACCTGGCTCCCAGTGGCGGTGCGCCTTCGCGGCTCACCGCCCCCTGGCCCAGCGGCGTTCGATGACTAGGCGGAGGTTTCCCGACCGTGCGTCCTGTGGTGGACTCCGCCGAACCTACCCGCCGTCGCCCGCACCCTGTCAACACTCACATGACCTGCGTCGTTGTCTCAAATCAGCAGGTCAGTACAGCGAGCGCGGGCAGGGGGCGACAGGCCGACGGCACGTCGTTCGGCGGTACGGGGCGACCGTACATCACTCGTTCGGCCGCTCGTGGACCGTCCGTCCGCCGACCACCGTGCGGACGCAGACCGGAAGTTGGCGGCCGGGGGTGAGGTCGGGCAGGCCCGGAGTGCCGGAGCGGGGGTCGGTGGACCAGTCGGCGACCCGGCTGTCCGGCACCTGCACGACGAGGTCGCCGGTCTCCCAGATCGCGTAGTCCGCCGGAGCGCCGGGGACGAGCACCCCGGCGTCGTCGCGGCCCACCGCGCGCCAGCCGCCGCGCGTGTGGGCGGTGAAGGCGGCGCGTACGGAGACGCGGTGCTCCGGGGTGCGGTGGAAGGCGGCGGCCCTTACCGTGCCCCACGGGTCCAGGGGCGTGACCGGGCTGTCGGAGCCGAGCGCGAGCGGCACGCCGGCGCGCAGCAGGGCGGCGTACGGATTGAGCGTGCGGGCCCGCTCCCGGCCCAGCCGCTGCACGTACATACCGTCCTCGCCGCCCCACGCGGCGTCGAAGGCGGGCTGTACGGAGGCGGTGAGGCCCAGTTCGGCGAAGGCCGCGATGGTCTCGGGGGTGAGCATCTCGGCGTGCTCGACGCGGTGCCGGGCGGCGCGGATACGGGCCAGGCCGACGCGGTCGGCCGCGGCGCGCACCCCTTCGACCACGGCGGTGACGGCGGCGTCGCCGATGGCGTGGAAGCCGGCCTGGAGGCCCGCCTCGGTGCAGGCGGCGACGTGGGCGGCGATGGCCGCCGCGTCGTGGTGGGCGACGCCGGTGTGCGGCGCGTCGGCGTAGGGCTCGTGCAGGCAGGCGGTGTGCGAGCCGAGGGAGCCGTCGACGAAGAGGTCGCCCGCCGCGCCGATGGCGCCGAGGTCGCGGATACGGTCGGCTTCCTTTGCTTCTGTGATGGCCTCGGCCCAGTAGCCGAAGACGCGGGGGCCCGGTTCCTCGGCGGCGAGCCGCAGCAGGCCGGTCAGGTCCTCGGGGCTGGAGATGTCGGGCCCGGCGCACTCGTGGAGCGAGCCGATGCCGCGGGACGCGGCGTGGGCGCGGGCGGCGCGCTGCGCGGCCGTGCGCTGGGCCGCGGTGACGCTCTCGTGCGCGGCGGCCCGCACGGCGTGGTGCGCGGCTCCGGTGAGCGGCCCGTCGGGGGCGTGCCCGGCGAGCCCGGCGACGCCGGGGACCAGGTCGAGGAGGGCGCTGGTGACGACGGCGGAGTGGACGTCGACGCGGGTGAGGTAGAGCGGCCGGCCGGCCGTCGCCGCGTCGAGTTCGGCACGGGACGGCGGACGGGCCTCGGGCCAGCGGGTGGCATCCCAGCCGTGGCCGAGCAGGACGCGGTCCGCGCCGCGGGCGCTCGCGTGGGCCCGTACCCGGTCGAGCGCGTCGGCGAGCGTACGGGCGTCGGAGAGGTCGAGGCCGGTGAGCGTGAGGCCGGTGGCGGTCGTGTGCACATGTGCGTCCGTGAACGCAGCGGTGACGAGCGCGCCGCCGAGGTCGACGGTCTCGTCCACGCCGTCGGCGAAGGAGTCCGCCGCGCCTTCGGAGCCGACCCAGGCGACGCTGCCGCGCTCGACGACCATGGCGGTCGCGAAGGGGTCGGCGGGGCTGTGGACGGTGCCGCCGCGCAGCAGGACGGTGCGGGCCGGGGCCTCGGCGGGGGTGGGTTCGCTCACTGGTCTCTTCGCCTCGTGGTGTCGTTCGGGCCGGGCCGGTTGGCCTGCCGCGCCTCACGCGAGCGGCCACGCGCGGGCGCGCGCGTCGCGCGGAGCGGCGTACGGACCCGACCAGTCTCGTCCCAGGGGGCGGCCGCCCTCCACACCGGGTCGCGTCGGACGCGTCAGATGCGGGGCGGCCTGGCCTCGTACGGGGTCGACAGGACGACGGTGGTGCGGGTGGAGGTCCCGGCGAGGGAGCGGATGCGGGTGAGGAGGTGTTCGAGTTCGAGGGGGGTGGCGACGCGCACCTTGAGGATGTAGTTCTCGTCGCCCGCGACGCTGTGGCACGCCTCGATCTCGGGGATGTCGGCGAGCCGGTCGGCGATGTCGTCGGGCGCGCTGGGGTCGAAGGGTTTCACCGAGATGAACGCGGTGAGGGGCAGCCCCACGGCCTCGGGGTCGACGACGGCCGCGTAGCCGCGGATGACGCCGCGCTGTTCGAGGCGGCGCACGCGCTGGTGCACCGCCGAGGTGGACAGGCCGGTGGCCTTGCCCAGGTCGGTGTAGCTCATCCGCCCGTCCTTGACGAGCAGCTCCACGATTTGTCTGTCCAGCTCCTCCACAGCGGATCACCTTATGGGGTCGGAGGCCGTCGGGCACAGTCGGCGGGCGTGCAACTGCTCGTGTCATGTGACGAACACCACATACGTTCACCCGTGTCCGTCGGCGCGCTGCGATTATCCGCGTGGTCCCCAGGGAAATCCTTGCTGTGGTCGAGGCCGCGGCGCCTGACCGGCCCATCTGAGGGGGAGATCCCACTATGCCCAGCCCTGAACGCCTCGATGAGGGCGATACCGCGAACAGCGCCGACAGCGCTTACGAGACCTACGAGATGTTCCGGGTCGTCTGCCCGGACTGCGCGGCGCCAATCGCGCTGCTGGCGGACGAGGACGTGCTGCCCGAGCACGCGCTCTGCCCGTCCCCGTGGAATCCGTTCGGGCTCACCGTCTGCCCGGGCGCGGGGCGCGGCGTCGCGGACGCCTCCCCGGCCGACGAGCGCCCCGGCACCCAAGAGCGGGACGCCACGCTGCTGTTGACCCTCCCGGAGAGCCTGGACTGGCGGCGTCAGCCGTTCTCGCACATCGGCGGCCCCGCCTCCCGCCCGTTCCAGGTGCCCCGGATGCGGCGCCGAATCTGAGCGGCCCCCGGGATTCCGGAATCCCCGCTTCCCTCCGGCAGTCGGTCCTGCCCTGACCGTTCTTCGATCCGTCGCCTCGCAGCCGTACGATTCTTCTTACGACGCACGAGGCATACGAGCCGCATGAGGCGTCCTGTCCCTTCCCCGCACGCACCCGGGAGCCTCCTGTGACGTCACCACCCCTGCACTGCCTGCGCTGCGGCGTTCTCGTAACGGGCTTCACCGGTTGTCCCGTGTGCGCCGCCGAGGGACTCGGG
Organism: Streptomyces sp. NPDC050610; assembly: GCF_040654875.1. NCBI lineage: Bacteria > Bacillati > Actinomycetota > Actinomycetes > Kitasatosporales > Streptomycetaceae > Streptomyces > Streptomyces sp. NPDC050610. Next base: position 73,162 of record NZ_JBFAIV010000022.1, read on the forward strand.
GTCAACGCGGCCCCGCCCCTCGCCGATCTGTCCGGGCTGTCGCTGAAGGAGTATCCGGGCGGGCCGTGGGGCTGGCCCGGCGCGCTGCCCGTCTCGGCCGGCCCGGTGACGCTCGGCGAGGGCGGCACGCCCAACGTCCGCGTCCCGCTGGCGGATTCGGGCGCCGGCGAGCTGTGGGTGAAGACCGAGGGCGCCAACCCCACCGGGTCGCACAAGGACCGCGCGATGAGCGTCGGGGTGGCCGCCGCGCTGGACGCCGGGGCGGACACGGTGGTGGCCGCCTCGTCCGGCAACGCGGGCACGGCGGCGGCCGCGTACGCCGCGCGGGCCGGGCTGCGGTGCGTGGTCCTCACCACCCACGAGGTGCCCGAGCCGCTGCGCGCGCAGATCGACGTGCTGGGCGCGGCGCGGGTCGAGCGGGACGACCATGTGGCGCGCAACGCCGCCATGCGCGACGGCGTCGAGCGGCTCGGCTGGTATCCGCTGACGACGTTCGCCCAGCCGCCGGCCGGCGGCAACGCCTATGCCAATGAGGGCTACAAGAGCGTCGCGTACGAGATCGCGCGGGACTTCGGCGAGCGGATCGGCGCGGTCGTGGTGCCCACCTGCCGCGCGGACCTGCTCGCGGGCATCGGCCGGGGCTTCCGCGAACTGCGGGCGGCCGGCCTGGTGTCGCGTACGCCGCGGCTGGTCGCCGCCGAACCGGCCGCGGCGGCGCCCTTCGCCGCGGCCCTGGCCCGTACGGACCGGGCCGCGCAGGAGCACACGACGGTGGAGCGGGGCCTCTCCCCCGCCTTCTCGCTCGGCGAGTCGCGGCCCGTGTGGCAGGGGCTGGACGCGCTGTGGTGGTCGGCGGGCCGGGCGGTCGCCGTCCCCACGGACGAGTTCATGGCGGAGCACCGGGCACTGGGCGCGCAGGGCCTGTTCGTCGAGCCGTCCTCGGCGGTGGGGGTCGCGGCCGGGAGGCGCTGGGCGTACGAGCACGGGGAGCCGGTGGTGGTGATCGGCACGGCCACGGGTCTGAAGGACATCGCGAGCGTGCCCGCGGGCAAGGCCGAGGAGCGGGTGCCGGAGGTGGCCCGGCTGACCAGCTGACCGGACCGGCCGGCCGCCTGCCCCAGATCAGCCGCCCGTCTCGGATCAACCGCCCGTGTCAGGCGGTCTGTCGGCCGATCTCCTCCGTCACGAACCGCACGCGCTCCTCGACGCTCGCGCGCGGCAGCGGCACCAGTTCGTAGCCGTACGCGGTGTAGGCCGCCGCCATCGCCTCGTGCGTCCGGCGCGCGGTCTCGAAGGACTGCTTGCGCTCGTCGTCCTGTACGTAGATCTCGGGCCAGGGCGGGGCGATGAACACCCGCCGGTGGTACCGGAACCGCTGGGCGGCGGCGTGCACATGGGGCGGCACGGGCAGCCCTTCGAGCCGCAGGTAGCCCACGAGGTCGGGGATGCCCCGGTCGAAGAAGACGTGCGCCCGCTCCCCGGCGGCCCGGCGGTGGCTGCTCAGGTCCCGGGCGAGCATCAGCTCGGCGAAGAGCTCGCGGTCGTGCCAGGGCAGCGCCCTGCCGCCGATGGCCACTTGGTCCTGGATGACGGCGCGGCCGGCCTCGTGCGTGCGCGCGTGACCGGCGTGCTCCAGGCGGTCGATCAGGGTGCTCTTGCCGGCGCCGGGGCCTCCGGTGACGACGGTGAACCGGTCCGTGACCGGTTCGGGCGCTGTTGCGGTTGACGGCATACGGGGCTGCTTTCCGCCCCGTCGCCGGGGCTGTTCAGCGTGATTCGGGGCCCGCGAGATGGCGGGCGACGACCATGCGCTGGATCTGGTTGGTGCCTTCGACGATCTGCAGGACCTTGGCCTCGCGCATATAGCGCTCCGTGGGGAAGTCGACGGTGTAGCCGTAGCCCCCGAGCAGTTGGACGGCGTCGGTGGTCACGCGCATCGCGGCGTCGGTGCAGAAGAGCTTCGCCATGGCGGCTTGCTTGGAGAAGGCCAGTCCGGCGTCGCGGAGCCGGGCGGCGGTGAGGTACAGGGCTCGACCGGCCTCGATCTGGGTGGCCATGTCGGCGAGCATGAAGCGCAGGCCCTGGAAGTCGGCGATGGGACGTCCGAACTGCCGACGCCCGCCAGTGTACGCGAGGGCCTCGTCGAGGGCCGCCTGGGCGACTCCGATGGCGCAGGCGGCGATGCCGAGGCGGCCGGAGTCGAGCGCGGAGAGGGCGATCGCGAAGCCCTGCCCCTCCTCCCCGATCCGGCGGTCGTCGCCGACCCGCACGCCGTCGAAGTTGACGCCGGCGGTGGGCGATCCCTTCATGCCCATCTTGCGCTCGGGCCGCGCGGCGGTGAGGCCGTCCGCGTCGCCGGGCACGAGGAAGGCGGAGATGCCGCGCGGGCCCTCGCCGCCGGTGCGGGCCAGGACCGTGTAGAAGTCGGCGACTCCGCCGTGGGTGATCCACGCCTTGCTGCCGTCGATGGTCCAGGTGTCGCCGCTGCGGGTGGCGCGGGTGCGCAGGGAGGCCGCGTCGGAGCCGGCCGCGGGCTCGGAGAGGCAGTACGCGCCGAGCAGTCCGCCGCCGAGCATGGCGGGCAGGTACTTGGCCTGCTGCTCCTTGGTGCCGAAGCCGGCCAGCGCGTGGCAGGAGAGGGTGTGCACGCTGACGCCGAGGCCCACGGTGAGCCGGGCCGCGGCGAGTTCTTCGAGGACCTGGAGGTAGACCTCGTACGGCTGGTCGCCGCCGCCGAACTCCTCGGCGTATGGCAGCGCGAGCAGCCCGGACCGGGAGAGCAGGGCGAACGCGTCGCGCGGGAAGCGCCCGTCGTCCTCCTCCTCGGCGGCCTTGGGCTCGATCTCCCGCTGGGCCATCTCGCGTGCGAGCGCGAGCAGGTCGCGGGCCTCCTCGGTGGGCAGCTGACGCTCCACCGGCTGCGGGCCGTGGTGGGACATGGCGGTGCTCTCCTCCCTGTCGGGCGCTACGGCAGCGGGCGCGCGGGGTGTGGCGGCGCTGTCGTGTGGTGCTGCCTCGCCGATGGTCTCGCTCCGGGTCTCGGAGGGGGGTGACCTGCGGCTGCGGCGGGTTGGAGTATGCCCGATCGGAGGCCCCGCGTCACGGGTCGGCGGCCATGGCCTGCGGGTGAACGGAATTGGTCCGAACCATTGACCGTACTGGTCTAGTCCATCTACGGTTCCCAGGCAACGTCGTTCGCGTTCATGTCAAGTTGAGCAGCAGTACCCCCCATCTCCCCTTCCCACCGAGGAGAACCATGCTCAGACACGGAAACCACCCCCGCGCCCTGTTCGCGGCCACCGCCGCCGGCGCGGCGCTGCTCGCCACCACGCTCTTCGCCGGCACCGCCGCGGCGGGCACGGTCCCCACGGCCGTCGCCGCCAAGGCCAAGCCGGCCGCCGCCGCGCAGACCGAGGCGAGCACCTCGCGGAGCACCCCGGTGAGCGCCCTCAAGCAGGAGGCCGACGCCGGCGGCAAGGTGGTCGGATACTTCACCAACTGGGGCGTCTACCAGCGCAATTACCATGTGAAGAACATCGAGACGTCTGGTTCCGCCGCCAAGCTCACCCATATCAACTACGCCTTCGGCAACGTCACCGGCGGCAAGTGCGCCATCGGCGACTCCTACGCCGACTACGACCGCGCGTACGACGCCTCCACCAGCGTCGACGGCAAGGCCGACACCTGGGACGACGGCGCGCTGCGCGGCAACTTCAACCAGCTGCGCAAGCTCAAGAAGCTGCACCCGAACCTGAAGGTGCTCTGGTCGTTCGGCGGCTGGACCTGGTCCGGCGGGTTCGGCGAGGCGGCCAAGAACCCCGCGGCGTTCGCCGACTCCTGCTACAGCCTGGTCAAGGACAAGCGCTGGGCCGATGTCTTCGACGGCATCGACATCGACTGGGAGTACCCGAACGACTGCGGTCTGACCTGTGACACCAGCGGCAAGGACGCCCTCAAGAAGGTGCTGTCCGCGCTGCGTTCGAAGTTCGGCCAGAGCAACCAAATCACCGCCGCGATCAGCGCCGACGCCTCCAGCGGCGGCAAGCTGGACAAGGCCGACTACAAGGGCGCCGCGCAGTACGTCGACTGGTACAACCCCATGACGTACGACTACTTCGGCGCGTGGGACGCGAAGGGCCCGACGGCCCCGCACTCCCCGCTCACGGCGTACAAGGGCATCCCGAAGGACGGCTTCAACTCGGACGCCACCATCACCAAGCTGAAGAAGATGGGCATCCCGTCCTCGAAGCTGCTGCTGGGCATCGGCTTCTACGGGCGCGGCTGGACCGGCGTCACGCAGACCGAGCCGGGCGGCACCGCCACCGGGCCCGCGGGCGGCACGTACGAGCAGGGCATCGAGGACTACAAGATCCTCAAGTCCAAGTGCCCGGCGAACGGCACGGTGGCCGGCACCGCCTACGCCAAGTGCGGCAGCGACTGGTGGAGCTATGACACCCCGGCCACGATCGGCGGGAAGATGAAGTACAAGCAGCAGCAGGGCCTCGGCGGCACGTTCTTCTGGGAGCTCAGCGGCGACACGTCGAACGGCGAGCTGATCAAGGCGATCAGCTAGGGCTCCCGGTTCGGCGGAAGTTCCGGGGCGGGCGGCCGTTGGACGGCCGCCCGCCCCGCGCCGTTCAGCGCAGGGGCGGCGGCGCCGGGAAGGCCGGCTCGTAGTCCTCGATCGTACGGAGCGTGTCGCCGAGGCCCCGGACGAGCAGCGAGCGCACCATGTCGCGCTCCAGCCCCTGGTGTCCCAGCCAGTCGAGGGTGACGCCCTCCACCGACGACAGCCAGCCGATCAGCGCGGTACGGGCGATGAGCGGGATGTCCGCGCGCCCCCACGCGCCCTGGGCGATCGCCAGCAGCAGCTGCTCGCGCACCTCGGCCCGGATCGCGAGCACCTCGGCGTCGAAGCCGACGCCGCCGGTCACGATGGCGCGGTAGGCGGCCTGGTGATGCTGGGCGTAGCGGAGATAGCCGTCGACGGTGTGGTGGACGCGCTCGGCGGGCGGCAGGTCGTGGGTGGAGGCGGCCCGTACGACGAGTTCGGCGACGGAGTCCTGGACGATCGCCAGGTAGTAGCCGCGCTTGTTCTTGAAGTAGTAGTAGATGAGCCCCTTGGCGACGCCCGCGTGCCGGGCTATGTCGTCCATGGACAGCGCGTCGTACGACGTGTCCGCGAACAGCCTCCTTCCGATCGTGATGAGTTCGGCGCGGCGCGCCTGGGAGCGCTCGGTGCCGCGCACGGCTGGGGCAGCGCGCGTACCGCGCTGTTGACTATTATTCAATTTCGGCCCTAGTCTCCAACTGCCACCGGATTTCCGCAGTATGGCAGAGCGATGCCGCGCGGACTCGTCCCGGCGGCGGAGCCACCCCGCACTTCCCTGCGCATCTGCACGTGTTCGCGGCTGCGCCGCAGCCGTCCGATGATCGCTGCCCCGGGGAGGAACCAGTGAGCGGATCCAACCGGCGTCTGCCGGAGGGCAGAACGGCCTGGAAGAAGACAGCGGTCCTCGCCATCCCCGCGGTGCTCGCGGTCGGCGCGATGGCCGCGGTGATGGCCGAGGGGGCGCTGGCCGCGTCCTTCGCCGTCTCCGGCACCAGCTTCCAGGTCTCGTCCGGCAAGCTGACGAGCAAGGGCCTCTCGTCATATGTGCAGACCGACCGGTCCGTGGACGGCAAGGGCCATCCGGTCGCCCTGCTCGGCATCGGCGACGCCACCCTGACCGACATCTGCCAGTCCGCCTCGGTCTCCACCCCGCTGGGGACCGTCACCTTCAAGCTCACGGCGGGCGGCGACGCGGGCAATGTGACCGCCAGCAGCCTCATCATCGACGGCGAGGACCTGGTCGGCGACGCCCGGTTCGGCACCGCCGAGATCGGCCGCGACGCCTCCACCCTGGACCGAGTGCCGGGCGTCCACGGAGAGAAGGGCAAGTTCGGCCTCCAGGCCGGGGACGTCACCGTGGCCGGGGTCCGCTCGCACGCCTGGTCCGCGACCGGCGGCAACTTCCGGCTCCGGGGCCTCAAGCTCAATGTGAGCCTGGACGGCAAGAAGTGCTTCTGAGAGCGCGGCTCTCCCGGCGGCTGGACGAGCGGCTGCCGCTCCCGGACGCACGGCGGGCCTTCCGCGGCTGGCGGCGGACCCGGCCCTTCTGGGCCGGGCTGCTGCTGATCCTCGGCGGGACCGAACTGCTGCTCGTACCACTGTCGCCGGTCACGGTCCTGGTCAGCCTGGGCCTCGGCGGGCTGGCGGCGATCGGCATCGGGCTGGCGCTGGTCGTCGCCGGGCTGTTCCTGTGGTGCGCGCCCGGCGCGCGGCACTATGTGAGCCTCAACGCGCTGATCCTGTCGGTGCTCTCCTTCGCCGCGACGAACCTGGGCGGGTTCCTCATCGGGATGGCGCTGGGCATCGCGGGCAGCGCGATGGGGTTCGGCTGGACGCCCGTAACGCCCCCGGACGATGACGATGACGACAACGGCGGGAACGGCAGGAACGGCGAGAACGGCGAGGAGCCGACCGAGCGGCTGCCGTCGGTCCGGGACGATCCGGGGACCAGGAAGCTGGCGGCCGTGCTGCCCGTGGTGCTGCTGGCCGCGGTCGCCTCGCCGCCGGACCGCGGCGCCGAGGCGGCGGACGGCGTCCCGGCCGCGGCGCGCGCGCCGACCGTCACCACCTCGCTGTTCGCGCCCAACGGCTTCCTCCTCGCCGGGGTCGTCCACGTGCCCACCGCCGACGGCCCGGTGAAGGCCATGGTGCTCAAAATGCGGGCCGCCTCCCTCACCGACTACCGGCTCACCACCCGCGACGGCGGGCCCGAACTGGCCCTCGGCGCACGGAAACTGGACCTCAGCGGGGACGTCACCCTCTACCTCACCAAGTTCAGCGGGTGCCTGGAGGGCCTCATCTGCCTCACCTTCACCCCCGACCAACTACCGGTGCCACCCGTCGTGCCGCCCTTCGTCTTCATGACGAACGTGGACGCCGAGCAGGCGCTGGTCACCTCCGACCTCATCGTCGCCGACGGACTGACGCTGCGCACGCCCGCCGGCCGGGACCGCGACGAGCCGTGATCAGCCATGATCCAGATCCAGGCCGGCGCCGGCCGGCTCGTCGAGGGCAGGCCGGCTCGTCGAGGGGCGGCGGCCGCCGATCCGTGAGTGCCGCGGGCGGTGGCGGTGGGGATCGCGGCTGCGGGGGTGTACGGGCTGCCGTTCCCCGGCACGGTGCTCGGCTCGGTCCACGTACGGCTGCTCGGTCAGCTCGGCGTGCCCGCTGTACGGGCCCACCGGCTGCCGGACGGGCTCCGGCGCGCGGTCGCGGAGCCCCTCCGATCGGTGACAGCGCTACGCTGAGCAGGGCAAAGGCCCGTACGGCCGTACGGGACGCACCCCGCGAAGAGGAGCCGCCGCCCATGTCCGTCACCCTTGATACGGCCTTCTTCCGCCGCTTCCTCGCCCGCGCCACGCAGGTGTTCGTGGCCGAGGCCGCGCACCTGACCGATCTCGACGCCGCCATCGGCGACGCCGACCACGGCGCCAACCTCAAGCGCGGCTTCACATCGTCCGCACGTGTCATCGCCGATGAGGCGCCCGCCACACCGGGGGCGCTACTGACCGCCGTCGGCATGCACCTGACCAATACGGTCGGCGGCGCGTCCGGGCCGCTGTACGGGACGGTGCTGCGCCGCATGGGCAAGGTGCTCGGCGAGGACGCGGTGGTCGAGCCCCCGGCGCTGGGCAAGGCGCTGACCGCGGCGGTCGCCAGCGTGCGGCGGCTGGGCGACTCCGCGCCCGGCGACGCCACGATGGTCGACGCGCTGGCTCCGGCGGCAGAGGCGTACACAGCCGCCCTGGAGGGCGGCGGCGACACCGCGGCCGCGCTGGACGCCGCGGCGCGGGCCGCGCGCGAGGGCGCCGAGGCCACGGTGCCGCTCCAGGCGCGGCGCGGCCGGGCCAGCTACCTCGGCGAACGCAGCATCGGGCACCAGGACCCCGGGGCCGCGTCGTCGGCGATGCTGATCACCGCGCTGTCCGAGGCCGCGGACACCGGGCTGCCGGAGGCGTTCGAGGGCGCGGAGGCCGAGGAGGCCGCGGCCACGCCCGTGGCGGAGAGCGCCCGGCCGGAGCAGACGGAGAAGCAGGAAGAGAAGAAGGAGAAGGAGAACGGCCGTGTCGGCGTCGTGCTCGTCTCGCACAGCCGCGATGTCGCCGCCTCGACGGCCGAACTCGCGAAGGCCCTCGTGGGCACCGGCGACCCGGCTCCGGTGGCCGCGGCGGGCGGCCTGCCCGACGGCTCCATTGGCACCAGCGCGGAGCTGATCCGGCAGGCGCTGCGGGACGTGGACGAGGGCAAGGGCGTGGTGGTGCTCTGCGACATGGGCAGCGCCGTCCTGACGGTCAAGGAGATCCTGGACGCCCCGGCCGGGGACGGCGTCCCCGAGGATCTGCGCATCGCGGACGCGCCGTTCGTGGAGGGCGCGGTGGCGGCCCTGGTGACGGCCTCGGTCGGGGGTGACGCGGACATGGTCATCGCGGCCACGGACGACGCCAGGGGCTACCGCAAGATCTGAGCGGCCGAACGGGGCGGGGGCCCGGCCCCCGCCCGTACAGCCTCCTCCTCAGCTCTTCGGGCCGCTTCAGCGGCTGAAGAGTTCGAATGTGACGGCGGGACGGCCGCCGAAGCGGGGCGCCGCGGCCGCCATGTTCCCCTCCAGGAAAGTGCGGCAGTAGCGCTCCGGTTCCTCGTCGGTGAGGGCCTCGATGTACGTGCGGTGGGCCAGCAGCGACGCGACGGCCCGGTCGACGCCCGCGCTCGCGTCCACCGCGTGGGTGGGCCGGGGCGAGCCCGCGACGGCGACGTAGCGCACGCCGTTCCACGGCGCGAGGCCGTCCGCGACGAGTTCCGGGAAGATCCAGCGGTTCCCGGCGTCGGCGACGGCGTCGAGGACGGCCCGGCCGACGGCCCGGTGGTCGGGAGTGTTCCAGGCGACGCCGCCCCAGGTGTCGTGGTGGTTGAGGGTCAGTACGAGCTCCGGGCGGTGTGCGCGGATGGCGGCGGCGAAGTCGCGGCGCAGCGCGGTGCCGTACTCGACGACGCCGTCGCGGTGGCCGAGGAACTCCACGTTCCGCACCCCCACCGCGGCGGCGCTCGCGTGCTGTTCCCGCTCGCGCAGCGGGCCGGCCTCGGCCGGCTCCAGGCTGTCGATGCCCGCCTCGCCGACGGTGGCCAGCAGGTAGGAGAACTCGCGGCCGCCGTCGATCCACGTGGCGATGGCGGCGGACGCGCCGTATTCGAGGTCGTCGGGGTGGGCGACGATCGCCAGGGCGCGCTGCCAGTCGGTGGGCATGTCGGCGAGCGGTCCGTCGTCGCGGTCCGGGTCCGTAGCGGCCATCTCCGCTTCTCCTTCGCTTCCTGGGGTTCCCGCGCTTCCTTCTTTTCGTGTGGGTTGCAGGCTATGTCCGGTCGCGTGGGTCGCAGGCCATGTCCGGCTTCTTCACGACGCGCTTCTTCACGACGCACTTCATCGCGACGCACGGGAACCGGCGGGCCCGGCCGGCCGACTACCTGGTCCGGGCCCGCAGCGGCGGGCCCGCGCGTATGCCGAGTTCCTGGAGTGTTTGTGATGCGCCCTCGTGTGTGGTGCGGTGTGCTGGGCCTGCTGGCCCTGTCGGCGACGGCCTGCGGAGGCGGTGGGGCCACGAAGGCGGACGGCGCCGAGGCCTCCGGATCCGCCGCCGGATTCCCCGTGAGCGTCGCCGACTGCGAGGGGGCGAAGACCACGTTCGACTCCGCCCCGCGGCGGATCGTGACGAGCAACGCGTCGGCCCTGGAGACGCTGCTGTGGCTCGGCGCCGGCGACCGGGTCGCCGGTACGGGCTTCCCGCCCGGCAAGGGCTCGATGCCCGCCGAACTGGCGGAGCGGGCGGCGAAGGTGCCGGTGCTGGGGAAGACGGTGATCCCCAAGGAGAAGCTGCTCGGCTCCGGCGCGGATCTCTATATCGACTCGTTCTCGTCGATGAGGAATATGGGCGGCGCGGGTGACGCCCCGACGCCGCGGGAGTTCGCGGCGGCAGGCATCAAGCACGTCTTTCTGCGCTCGTCGGCGTGTGGCGCCGCGCAGAAGGGGCCGCGCACGGACCTGTCGGGGGTGATGGCGGACATCGAGGAGCTGGGGAAGCTCACCGGAACGTCGCAGCGCGCCGGTGAGCTCGTGGCCGGGATGCGGAAGAAGACGGACGCGGTGCGCGACGCGCTGAAGGGCGTGCCGCGGGACAAGCGGCCCTCGTACTTCTTCTTCGACTTCGACGCCGGCACCAAGCAGCCGCTGGCCGTGTGCGACAAGCAGGTGGCCAACGCCGTGATCACGCAGGCCGGGGCGCGCAACGTCTTCGCCGGCTGCGACGGGGACTTCAAGCCGGTCGGCTGGGAGGACGTGGTCGCGAAGAACCCGGACTGGATCCAGCTCGGCGTGCGCAACCGGGGCGGCGAGGCCGCGAACGCCAAGGCGTTCGACGAGGCCGCGGAGTTCCTGCGCACCTTCCCGGCGACGAAGGGGCTGACGGCCGTCAAGGAGAACCGCTTCCTGCGGATCGGCTCGGAGCGCACCACGATCGGCGGGGTGCGCAGCGCGGACACGGTGCGGGAGATCGCCCACACGATCCACCCGGACCGGGTGAAGTAGGTGGCGGCGACCGCCCTGCCCGCCGAGGAGCGGGAGAGCGGCGTACGGACCGTACGGGCCGGCTGGGTCGGCGCGGCGCTGGGCGCGGCGCTGCTCGTCGCGCTCGTCGCGTCGGTGTCCCTGGGGTCGACCCAGGTGCCGCTGGGCGAGGTCTGGGCGGCGGTGGCGCGCGGGGTGACCGGGCGCGACCCGGCGCCCGGCACCCAGGACCTGATCGTGTGGCAGCTGCGGCTGCCGCGGGCGCTGCTGGCAGGGCTGGTGGGGGCGGGGCTGGGCCTGGTGGGCACGGCCGTGCAGGCGCTCGTGCGCAATCCGCTGGCCGACCCGTATCTGCTGGGCATCTCCAGCGGCGCGTCGCTGGGCGCGGTGGCGGCGATCGTCCTCGGGGCGGGCGCGGGCGGCGCGCTCGGGCTCGGGCTGTCCTCGGCGGCGTTCGCCGGGGCCCTCGCCGCGTTCGCGCTGGTGTGGGCGATGGCGCGGCGCGGGGGCGGGTTCTCGCCGCTGCGGCTGGTGCTGGCGGGGGTGGGCATCGGGCAGTTCCTGTCGGGGTTCACCAGCTATCTGGTACTCCAGGCCGGGGACGAGCAGCAGACGCGCGGGGTCCTGTTCTGGCTGATGGGCTCGCTCGGCGGCGCTCAGTGGGCCACTCTCGTGCTGCCCGCGGCGGCCGTGCCGCTCGGGCTCGCGGCGCTGCTGGGGCGGGCCCGCGCGCTCAACGCCCTGCTGATGGGCGACGAGACGGCGGCCGGCCTCGGCGTGGACGTGACGCGGCTGCGGCGCGAGCTGTTCGTGGTGACGAGCGTGCTGACCGGGGTGCTGGTGTCGGTGTCCGGGGCGATCGGCTTCGTGGGGCTGATGGTGCCGCATGCCTGCCGGATGGTGGTGGGCGGCGACCACCGGCGGCTGCTGCCCGTCTCCGCGCTGTTCGGCGCGGTGCTGCTGGTGGTGGTCGACCTGGTGGCCCGTACCGCCCTGTCCGACCAGGAGCTGCCGGTGGGCGTGGTCACCGCGATGATCGGCGCGCCCACGCTGCTGTATCTGCTGGACCGGCGACTGGAGCGGACGTGAGCGGGGAGCGGCCATGAGAGGAGAGCGGACATGAGGCGGGAGCAGTCGTGAGATGGCAGCGGACATGAGGCGGGAGCGGTCATGAGGCGGGAACGGTCATGAGGATCGCGGTCGAGGACCTGGACGTGTCGCTGTCCGGGCGCAAGGTGGTCTCCGGCGTCAGCCTGCTCGCCGCCGAGGGGGAGATCGCGGGGCTGGTGGGGCCCAACGGGAGCGGCAAGTCGACCGTGCTGCGCACCGTGTACCGGCACCTCGCGCCGCAGGCCGGGCGCGTGCTGCTGGGCGACACGGACCTGCGGTCGCTGTCGGCGGTGGAGTCGGCCCGGCGGATCGCCGCGCTCCCCCAGGAGCGCGGCGGCGACTTCGAGCTGACGGTCCGCGAAGTGGTCGCGATGGGCCGTACGCCCTACAAGCGCGCCTTCGCGGCGGAGGACCGCGCCGACGCGGACGCCGTGGCCGGCGCGCTCGAACGGGTGGGGATGGCCGGGGCCGCGCGGCGGCGGTTCTCCGCGCTGTCGGGCGGCGAGCGGCAGCGGGTGCTGCTGGCGCGCGCCCTCGCCCAGGACCCCCGGGTGCTGGTGCTGGACGAGCCGACCAACCACCTCGACGTACGGCACCAGGTGGAGCTGCTCACGCTGCTGCGCGACCAGCGCCGTACGACGCTGATCGCGCTGCACGACCTCAACGCGGCGGCATCCGTGTGCGACCGGCTGCACGTGCTGCACGGCGGTACGGTGCTGGCCTCCGGCCCACCGCGCGACGTCCTCACGCCGCCGCTGCTGGCCGAGGTGTTCGGCGTGCGGGCGGCGGTGGTGGACCATCCGCTGACCGGGGACCCGCTGATCGCCTTCGACCACCGGGCGGTGGCGGGGGCTTGAGGGGCGGGCCTCCCGGCCTCGGAGCCGCGGGGGCTACCGCTCCGCGTAGTGGCTGGGCCGCCCGTCCCGCAGGACGAGGCGGCCCAGCCGCGCCGCGTCGGCGCGACGCATCAACTGGGCGCGTCCGTCCCGCCGCCGCAGGACGGTGGAGTGCCAGGGCGTGGCCCAGGCGTCGGCGGACTCCAGGAGGCGGATGCCGAACTTGGCCGCGCCCGGCCGCTGCGGATGGATCGACAGCCGTACGGACCGGGGGTGGCGAGCGGCGACGAGGTCGCCCCAGGCTCGGCTGCGGGCGATGACGCCGTACGCGCGGGCGCGGCAGTCGCGTTGGAGCGCGGACCGGCTGCCGGTGTGGCCGACCGAGTCCTCGACGAGGAAGCGGGTGATGCCCCGGTAGAGGCGGGTCGTCTCCTCATCGGTACGGGTCAGGGTCCGCAGGGCGGCGAGCCCCGGCGCGTACGCCTCGGCCGCGCGCGCCCGCTTCTCGTCGTACGGCAGGTCGCCGTAGACTTGGCGCAGGTCGAAGGTGTCGAGGTGGCGCAGGCCCGCGCGGCGGATCATGGTGCGCAGGGCGTCCCCGTACGCGTCGATATGCGCGTCGGGCACATTGATGAGGTCGCCGAAGATGTGGCCGTCGGAGCAGATGAGCATCCGCGCGCCGGGCCCGTAGATCTCGCCGACGCGGGAGCAGAGCCGGTCGAGGAAGGCCAGGGAGAGCCGTTCGCCCTCGTCGGGGAGGTGGCCGAGGACCTTGGCCGGATTGGGCGACTTGCAGGGGAAGCCGGGGAGGGTGAAGAGGACCGGCTCGCCGGCCGACGTGAACCGCCTTATGCGGGCGAGCTGTTCGGGGTACTCCCCCGGCTCGCCGAGCAGGGCAGGGGCCGTGGCCGTGGTGCGGTGGTACGGGAGGAGGAGGTCGAGTATGCGGGCTTCCGGGGAGCCGGCCGCCGTGCCGGGGACGCGTTCGTCGTGCATCAGCCGGTCACCCACGAGGGCATACGGGGCGGTCGAAGGCGACGGGCAGTCGGTCCGTCCCGCGTCCCAGCACTGCCGGTATCCATTCGACCTCCTCGTCGGGGACGGCCGGCCGCAGGCCCGGCAGCCGGTCGAGCAACGTTCTGAGGGCTATCTGGAGTTCGACGCGCGCCAGGGCGGCCGCAGGGCAGAAGTGTATGCCGTGGCCGAAGGCCAAGTGGGGGCCCTGCGCCCGGTCGAAGTCCAGGGTGTCGGGGTCGGGGAAGCGCGCGGGGTCGCGGTTGGCGGCGCAGAGGGAGACGATCACGGAGTCGCCGGCCGGGACGCGCGTGCCGTGCAGATCGGCGTCCTCGGCCAGGAAGCGCCAGGTGGTGAGCTCGAAGGCGCCGTCGTAGCGCAGCAGTTCCTCGACGGCGCGGGCCAGCAGCTCCGTGTCCTCGCGCGCGGCGCGCAGCCGGTCGAGGGCCTGGGGGTGGCGGAGGAGGGCCATGACGGCGGTGGTGATCTGGTTGGTGACGGGCTCCTGGCCCGCGACGAGGAGCTGGAAGATCATCGAGTCCAGCTCCTCCCTTGTCAGCCCGCCTTCCCCATGGGCGGCCACGAGGCGGCTGAGCAGGTCGTCCTGCGGGAGCTCCCGCTTGTACGCGACGATCTCGGCGATATACGCCTGGAGCCCGCGCAGCAGTTCCTCGTACGCGCCCCGGCCCGGGTCCTCCGGCCCCACGGGCTGTACGGCCTTGCCCCATTCGCGGCGGAAGCGGGCCGCGAGGGCCGGCGGCAGGCCGATGACCTCGGCGAGCACCTGGAAGGGGAAGCGGGCGGCGAAGCACGCCACGAGGTCCGCGCCGTTCGCGTCGGCGGGCAGTTCGTCCAGGAGCGCGTCCGCGAGTTCCTGGAAGCGGGGGTGCAGTTCCTCCGCACGGCGGGCCGCGAACGCGTCGAGGATCAGCCGTCTCATCCGGGTGTGCGCGGGCGGGTCCTGGTGCAGGAGGTGGACTTGGAGCTGCGAATGCTGGGGCTCGGGCATGATCGAGGCACGGGCGCGCCAGCGGTCGTTGCCCAGGTCGTGGTTCTTGCCGAGGCGGCTGTCGGACAGGGTCTGCTGGGCCGCGCTGTGGCCGGTGACGAGCCAGGCGGTGACACCGCTGGGGAAGCGCACCCGGTGCACGGGGCCGGCGGCGCGCAGCTTCTCGTAGAGCGGGTAGGGGTCGCGCTTGTAGGCGCGGCCGTAGAGGGGGAAGGGGTCCGGCAGGGGCACGGGGGCTCTCTTCGCTGGGGTGGGGCCGCTGAATCGCAGGCCCCTGAGAAGTCGTACGGCGGTCGGCGCGAGTTCCCGGGCGGTTCGCGCGCAAGTTCCCAGGCGGTTCGGGAGGGGCACTCGTACGGGCTTCCGGCGCGCGCCGTCGATCTCCAGGTAGTCGGCTGCGGGAGGCCGCTGGTTCCCGGGCGCGAAAGGGACAATCCTCACGCTCCGAGGAGGCCGTTCGGCGGCTTGGGCGGCCCTCGTGCCGTGCCACGATGCGGCGATGACAGCACGTCAAAACAGTCCGTACGCGCTCCTCGCCGGCTTCGCCCTGCTGCTCGCCGCGATGTTCGGCGTCGCCTACGCGGTGGGGTCGGCCGTCGGCCCCGTGGCCCCCGGCATGCACGGCAGCGGCGGCCCAGGTTCTGGTTCTGGTTCTGGTTCCGGTTCTGGTTCCGGCGGTTCTTCGGGCGGCGGCATGGGCGGCATGAACATGGGCGCGCCCGCGCCGGAGGCCGGCCGATGAGCACGGAGACCACGGAGACCACGGAGACCACGACGGAACTGGCGGTCGGCGGCATGACGTGCGCCGCCTGCGTGGGCCGGGTGGAGAAGAAGCTCGGGCGGGTGGAGGGGGTCAGCGCGACCGTCAACCTCGCGACGGGCCGGGCCCGGGTGAGCCACCCGGCCACGGTGAGCGCGGCCGAACTCGTCGCCGTCGTGGAGGCGGCGGGGTTCACCGCCCGCCGCCTGGAGGCGGAGCGGCGGCGGGGCGCGGAGGACCGCCCGGACTCCGCTGCCGCGCCCGGCGCCGCCGAACGGACCCGGCTGCTGGTCACGGCCGTGCTGGCCGTGCCGGTCCTGGTGCTGTCCATGGTCCCGTCCTGTCAGTTCGACAACTGGCAGTGGCTCTGCTTCGTGCTGGCCGCGCCGGTCGCGGCCTGGGGTGCCTGGCCCTTCCACGCCAAGGCGCTGCGCGGCCTGCGGCACGGCGGCGCGACCATGGACACGCTGGTGTCGCTGGGCGTGCTGGCGTCGTTCCTGTGGTCGGCGTACGCGCTGTTCCTCGGCGGCGCCGGGCAGCCGGGGATGCGGATGCCGTTCACGCTCGTACCGTCGGCGACGGGCGGCGTGGCCGACGTGTATCTGGAAGCCGTCGTCGGCGTCCCGCTGTTCGTGCTGACCGGCCGGCTGCTGGAGGCGCGCGCCCGGCGGGCCACCGGTTCCGCGCTGCGGGCGCTCGCCTCGCTCACCGTCAAGGAGGTCGTCGTACGGGCCGACGGCGCCGAACGCAGCGTTCCCATCGAGGAGTTGCGGGTCGGCGACCGCTTCGTCGTACGGCCCGGCGAACGGGTCGCGACCGACGGCGTGATCACCGAGGGCGGCTCTGCCCTGGACCTGGCCCTGGTCACGGGCGAGAGCGCGCCGGTGGAGGTCGGTCCCGGCTCGGTGGTCGTCGGCGGGGCTGTCAACTCCGGCGGACTGCTGGAGGTGCGCGCCGAGGCGGTCGGCGCGGACACCCGCCTCGCGCGCATCGCCCGACTGGTGGAGGACGCGCAGACCGGCAAGGCGCGCGTACAGCGGCTCGCCGACGCCGTCGCGGGCGTCTTCGTCCCCGCGGTACTCGCCGTCGCCGTCACCGTGCTGGGCTTCTGGCTGGGCGCGGGCGCCGACCCGCAGGCCGCCGTCACGGCGGCCGTGGCCGTACTCGTCGTCGCCTGCCCCTGCGCCCTCGGCCTGGCCACCCCCACCGCCCTGCTCGCGGCCACCGGCCGGGGCGCGGGGCTGGGCATCCTCGTCAGCGGACCGCAGGCCCTGGAAGGGCTGCGGCGGGTGGACACAGTCGTACTGGACAAGACCGGCACGCTCACGGTCGGCGCCATGTCCGTCGCGGCGGTCACCGCGCGCGCCGACGGCCTCGGCGAGGCGGCGGCGCTGCGTCTCGCGGGCGCGGCCGAGGAGGGTTCGGAGCACCCGGTGGGCCGCGCCATCGCGTCCCACGCCCGCCGCACCCTGCCCGAACCGCCCCCGCGCGTCGAGCGTTTCACCGCCACGGCGGGCCTCGGGGTCACGGGCCTGGTGGACGGGCGGACGGTCGAGGTACTGCGCCCGGACGCCGGGACGGCGACGGCGTTCCGGCCGTCGGGCGAGGGGCCGGCGTGTCGGCCATCGGATGAGGAGGCGGTGCGTCGGCCAACGGGCGAAGGCACGGCCGACTCGCCGTCGCGCGGGGCCGGTTCCGAGACTGCGGCCGGTCCGGAGGACGGGCGGGACGTGGAGGCCGGCCGGGGCACGGAGAACAGCCGAGGTCCGAAGAACGGGCAGAGCGCGGAGAACAGCCAGGGCACGGAGTCCCGGACCGCGTCGACGAACGTGCCGCTCCACGACCCGGCGGCTCCGACTCAGCCCCTCACTCTCCCCGCCGAACTGGCCGAGGCCGTGCGGGACGCGGAGGCCGCCGGGCGTACGGCCGTACTCGTGCGGGTGGACGGGCGGCCCGAGGCCGTCATCGCGCTCGGGGACCAGTTGCGCCCCGGCAGTTACCGGGCCGTGGACCATCTCAAGCGGCTCGGGCTGCGGCCGGTGCTCGCCACCGGCGACAGCGATGCCACCGCGCACGCCGTCGCCGCAGAGCTGGGGATCGCCGAGGTCCACCCGCGTTCCACGCCCGAGAGCAAGGCCGAGCTCGTACGGACGCTGCGCGCGAGCGGGCGGCGCGTCGCCGTGGTCGGCGACGGGGTCAATGACGCGGCGGCGCTGGCCGGGGCTGATCTCGGGATCGCGATGGGCGGCGGTACGGACGCCGCCATCGGGGCGGCCGATGTGACGCTGGTGCGCGAGGACATGCGGGCCCTCGCCGACGCGGTGCGGCTGGCGCGCCGCACGCTGGGGACCGTACGGGCCAATCTGGCCTGGGCGTTCGGCTACAACCTCGTCACCGTGCCGCTGGCCGCGGTCGGCCTGCTGAACCCGATGGTCGCGGCGGCCGCGATGTCCGTCAGCTCGCTGCTCGTCGTCGGCAACAGCCTCCGGCTGCGCGGCTGGCAGCCGACGGCGTCGCGCGGCACGGCGGGAGGCGGCTCCGCAAGCGGCGGCGCCGCGGCAGGACGCGCCGCCGGGCGGGCCCGGCCGTACGGTACGGGCCCGGGCCGCGCCGATACGCCCCGTACGAGCACCCGAGGAGGCTCCTGGTGAGCACGGACATGAGCGACGGAGCGGTGCCCGCCCCCACTCCCCTGTGGCGGGCCCTCGCGCCGGCCGTCCGCGCCGCGCTGGTCCCCGTCGCGGCCTTCGCCGTCGCGCTGGGCGGGCTCGGGGTGTGGGCCGCGTCCGGGGCGGCCGGCAGCCCGGCCGAACTGGAGGTGACCGGGGGTCGGATGCTCGTGCCGTTCGGCGGCGGCGAGACGGCCGCGTTCTTCCGGGTGCGCAACACCGGCGGCGCGGACGACGAACTGCTGCGGGTGGAAGTCCCCTCCGCCCGGAAGGCGATGTTCAGCCGGAACGTCGAGCGGAAGGGCGCCGGCACCATGGAGATGCTCGGCTCGATGCCCGTACCCGGGGGCGGCGAGCTGGCGATGTCGCACAGCGGCGTGGACATCATGGTGCAGGGCCCGCCGAAGGTCAGCGTCGGCGACCGGGTGCCGTTCGTGCTGCACTTCCGCGAGAGCGGCACGGTTCGGGTCGACGCCGAGGTCGTACGGGCCGGGAGCTGAGGAACACGTCGGGTCGGGGGGCGCGGGCGGGCCCGCGCCCCCCGACCGTCGGTTTCTAAGCCGGCGCCGGGACTCGCGCCGCCGCCCGTTCGGCGGTGGCCAGCTGGCCGATGAGGGCCTCGCGGGCCCGCGCCACGCGCGAGCGCACGGTGCCGATGGGGCAGCCCGCCACGGCGGCCGCCTCGGCGTACGGCAGACCCAGCAGCTGGGTCAGTACGAACGCCTCGCGCCGTTCGTACGGCAGCCGGTCCAGCAGTTGTGAGAGCGCCACCCCTTCGTCGAAGCCGGGAAGCTCCGGGGACTGGGTGCGTTCGGCCGCCGCCTGCCAGTCGTCGGTGTCGGAGAGCCGGGGCCGGGCCGCGTTGAACCGGAACCGGTCGATGACCGTACGGCGGGCGATGGCCAGCAGCCAGGTGCGCGCGGACGAGCGGCCCTCGAAGTGCGGCAGGCTGCGCAGCGCGCGCAGATACGTCTCCTGGACCAGGTCGTCGGCGCCCTGCGGGTCGCCGCTGAGCCGCGCCACGAACCGCCGGACGTCGCCCTGGGTGGCGCGGATGAAGCGGTCCACGGCCTCCGCGTCGCCGCCGCGCGCCGCGAGCGCCCAGGCGGTCACGGCCTCGTCGTCACGCACGGCCGCCTCCCCCAGTGGGCGCGGGCCGCCCGGTACCGGCGACGATGAGGGGGTGGACTGCTGTGATGCCCGTACCGCCATATCCGCCCGTGCCGACGGCGAGGCGCTGCCTCCGGGCGTGCCGGAGGGCGCGCTCGACGCGCATGTACGGGGCTGTGAGCCGTGCCGCCGCTTCGGCGAGGGGGTGCGGCGGCTCAAAGAACTGGCCGCGGGGCTCGACGGGGCGTGGGGCGTGGGGTGAGCCGGGCCGTCGAACGGCCCGTGTCAGGGCAGGGGTCATCGCCCTGGGTCCTTCCTGGAATCCGGGCGCCCGGCCGTGGGGGGGGCGGGGCGCGCCGGTGATGTGGTGATCCGGTCGCGTGGTACGTGCCGTCAGCCGACGGCGGCGCGGGCCGGTGGACCACGGGTGGCCAGGACATGGGCGTAGAGCAGTTGCCGCAGCCGCTGCGCCGCGCGTGCGCGTTCGCCGTCGGCGCGGCGTACGCGGGGCGCGGAGCGGGTCGGCGGGGCGTCGTGAAAGAGGACGAGGAGCGGTGCGAACAGCCGCGCCGTGAGGGCGCGGCCGAGCCGGAAGGCCCCCTGTTCGCCGCCGCACAGCCACATGGCGGAGACGAGGGCGACCAGGACGTGCGCGGACCACATCCCGAGCGCGCCGTGCCCCATGTGGTGCATCGTGGCGTGCGCCGCTATCGAGGCGGGCGCGTCCGGTGAGTTCATCGCCGCCATGGCTCCGTCGCCGGCGGGTATACCGGCGGGTATGGAGTGCCCGGCGCCTGTGGCGTGCTGAAGGCCGGCGGCCGCGCTCGTACGGGCCACGTTCTGGGCGATCGCGAAGAAGGAGTGCAGGCCGGACTGCGCGCCCACGGTGGCGAGCGTGACCAGCAGCGGGCCGCGCTCGCGGCCGGCCATGAACCAGGCCGCGCCGCCGGTGCCGCTCAGCGCGCCGCCGATCGCCCACCACGGGACGGCCGTACCGGACATGACCGCGTGGCCCAGGGCCGCGAGCAGCACGCAGACCGCCGCGAACACGGTGGCCCGCAGCGCCCGAAGTCCGTGCCCCGCTTCCATGGGCTCATCGTTGCACCCGGGTCCGACAGCGCGACGCCGGGGGCGTGCGGGGGCCCGTAGCGGTCGTCGGCTGAAGAAACCCACACGGGTGACGCAGGGGGTGGAGCAACGGGTGGGACAAGGCGCGCGGCTCCGCCTCGCACCGTCCGCCCGGCGGTGCGAGGCGGTGGACCGACGGCTCGGGGGAAGTGACCGGCGGCCCGGGTCCCGTCGCGCCTGGTGGGACTCGCCTCAGAGAGTGAACCGCTGCCCGCCGCCGGGCGGGAGCGTGTGCGTCGATTGCCCGTGGGTGCGGCGCGCACACCCCGTGTGAATCGGTCAGGCCCGAGTGCGGCGGTCCGGCAGCCAGGCGGCGCTGCTCTTGTCGCCGACCCGGGTGCCGATGGTTCCTTTGAGCACGGAGAGGGCCGCGGGGAGCGCCGCGACGGCGGCGGCTTTGAGCGCGGAGACGCTGGTGAGGTCGAACCCGTCGGCCATCAGCAGGCCGAGGAAGGTGGTCACGTACGCGGTGACAGTGCGTTCGGCGATGTCGGCGAGCGTCTTCGCGGTGGCCGCCGGGGTTTTCGGCATGGTCTCTTCCCTTCACGGACGGAAGGAGGCGGGGAACGGCCGGGAGAGGCAGCGGAGAGGGCGGGTGGGGAGAACCGGCCGAACGTGCGTACTCGCAGGGTGGAGGCGTGGGTACGGAGCCGCAAGTGCCGTGGTGCGGGGGCTTGTTATTCCACTTGCGGGGCAGTCGCCCGGCAGGGAATGTGGGCGGCAAGGAGGGATCATGACCGCGACCGCGTACGTCCCGCACGGCCTTGGCACGAGCGCGCCGGCCCGTCGGCTGCGGCCTCGTGCGGAACAGTGCCCGAACTGCGGAGGGCAGCTCGCCGTGAACCAGGACGGCTGGAAGATCTGCCACGGCTGCGGATACGCCTCACCACCCGGTTACGCGCCCCCTCCGCGCGGCGTCACCGGCGGTATCGTCGAAACCGCCGCTGCCGAACGTTCCGGAGGGTCCACGTGGTCAACCCATGGCTCGCGCTGGCGGCGGACGCCGACCCCGCCGAAAGCCGCCGTGCGGTCCGCTGCGCGCACGAGGAGTTCCTGGCCCGGGGCGCGGTCGGCCCGCAGGTACGGCAGGTGGTCGCCGACTCCTGGCGGCGCTGCGCCCGTTCACGATCGGCGACAGAGGCCGTCGCACCCATCGACCTGAGCGACGACGAGTTGGCCGAGTACCGCCGGGCGCATCCGCTGGCGGGCGCGATGCCGCTGGTCAGGGAGTTGCTGGGGTCCGTGGCCGACGAGGGCGCGTATCTGCTGGCGGTGTGCGACGAGCACGGGCGCATGCTGTGGGTGGAGGGGCACGCCGGGGCGCGGGGCCGGGCCGAGACGATGAACCTGGTCGCGGGCGGCCGCTGGGACGAACGGCACGCGGGCACCAACGGCCCGGGCACGGCGCTCGCCACCGACCACGCGGTGCAGATCTTCACCACCGAGCACTACAACCGCGTGGTACAGCCGTGGACCTGCGCCGCCGCCCCCGTCCACGACCCGCGCAGCGGACGGCTGCTGGGCGCGGTGGACATCTCCGGCGGCGACCACCTGGCGGGGCCGTACAGCCTGGCGCTGGTCCAGGCGACGGCCCGCGCGGCAGAGGCACAGCTGTCGGCCGCGCCCTGCGCGGAGCGCGACTTCCTGACCGCGCTGGGCCGCGACGAGGCGCTGCTGTCGATCGGCGGCCGACGGCTGCGGCTGGGCCGCCGGCACAGCGAGATCATGGTGCTGCTGGCCTGCCACCCCGAGGGCCTGACGGGCGACCGGCTGGCCCTGGAACTGTACGGCGAACGCCCCGTCGACCCGGTGACGCTGCGCGCCGAACTCTCCCGGCTGCGCCGCCTGGTGGGCCCGCTGCTGGTCTCACGCCCGTACCGGCTCTGCGCGCCCCTGCGCACCGACGCGGCGACGGCGGCCGACGAGCTCGCGGCCGGGGCGCTGCACGCCGTGTCGCGTACGTACCGGGGTCCGCTGCTGCCGTCGTCGGAGGCGCCGGGCGTGCGCCGGGCGCGGTACGTGCTGGAGGACGGGGTCCGCCGGGCGCTGCTGGCGGCGCGCGATCCGTATCTGCTGCGGTGGTGGGTCCAGTCGCCGTGGGGCGAGGACGACCTTGAGGTGAGCGAGGCGCTGCTGGGGGTGCTGGCGGAGCGGGCGCCGGGGCGGGAGGCGGTGGCGGCGCGGACGGGGAGACTGCGGGCGGCGTACGGGGTGGGGGTGGGCGGCCCGACGGGCGTCGACGGACCGGACCGGTGAATGAGAACGGGCGGACGGGGACCGGTGGGCGAGGACCGGTGAAAGACACCCGATGAACGACTCCCGGCGGACGACAACCGGTGAACAACGCCCGGCGGACAATGCCCGGCGGACAATGCCCGGTGAACAACGACTGGCGGACGACGACTGGCGGACGACGACTGGCGAATGCTGGACGCAACGTCCGTGCAACGTCCCGCCCCCTAGCCTCCTCGCACACCGCCGTTCGCGAGGGAGCGGGCGGCAGACCGACAGGAGGCCGCCCTAGATGACTCGTTACGCCAGCCCTGGTTCCGCAGACGCGATCGTCTCGTACAGCTCGCGGTACGACCACTGGATCGGCGGCGAGTACGTGCCGCCCAAGCAGGGCCGGTACTTCGAGAACCCGACGCCGATCAACGGACAACCGTTCACCGAGATCGCGCGGGGCACCGCCGAGGATGTCGAGCACGCCCTGGACGCGGCTCATGCGGCGGCCCCGGCCTGGGGCCGTACCGCGCCGGCCGAACGGGCGACGGTGCTGAACCGGATCGCGGACCGGATGGAAGCCAACCTCGAAGCGCTCGCGGTCGCGGAGAGCTGGGAGAACGGCAAGCCCGTACGGGAGACGCTGGCCGCGGACATCCCGCTGGCGATCGACCACTTCCGGTACTTCGCCGGGGCGATCCGGGCCCAGGAGGGCAGCCTCTCGGAGCTCGACGAGGACACGGTCGCATACCACTTCCACGAGCCGCTGGGGGTCGTCGCACAGATCATCCCGTGGAACTTCCCGATCCTGATGGCCGCGTGGAAACTCGCACCGGCCCTGGCCGCGGGCAACGCCGTGGTCCTCAAGCCCGCCGAGCAGACGCCCGCCTCGCTCCACTACTGGATGAGCCTGGTGGCGGACCTGCTGCCGCCGGGCGTGGTCAACATCGTGAACGGCTTCGGCGTCGAGGCCGGCAAGCCGCTCGCCTCCAGCCCGAGGATCGCGAAGGTCGCCTTCACCGGGGAGACCACGACGGGCCGCCTGATCATGCAGTACGCGTCGGAGAACCTGAAGCCCGTCACGCTGGAACTCGGCGGCAAGAGCCCCAACATCTTCTTCGACGACGTGTCGTCGGCCGACGACGACTTCCTGGACAAGGCGCTCGAAGGCTTCACGATGTTCGCCCTGAACCAGGGCGAGGTCTGTACGTGCCCCTCCCGCGCGCTGATCCAGCAGGGCCACTACCGCACCTTCATGGACGCGGCGGTAGCCCGCACCGAGGCGATCGTGCCGGGCCACCCGCTGGACACGGACACGATGATCGGCGCCCAGGCCTCCAACGACCAGCTGGAGAAGATCCTCTCCTACCTCGACATCGGAAAGCAGGAAGGCGCCCGCATCCTCACCGGCGGCGCCCGCGCCGACCTCGGCGGCGATCTGGCGGGCGGCTACTACGTCCAGCCCACTATCTTCGAAGGCGACAACCGCATGCGCGTCTTCCAGGAGGAGATCTTCGGCCCGGTGGTAGCCGTCGCCCCCTTCGCCGACTTCGACGACGCCGTCAAAACCGCCAACGACACCCTCTACGGCCTCGGCGCCGGCGTCTGGACCCGCAACGGCACCCTCGCCTACCGCGCGGGCCGCGCCATCCAGGCCGGCCGCGTCTGGACCAACTGCTACCACGCCTACCCGGCCCACGCCGCCTTCGGCGGCTACAAGCAGTCGGGCATCGGCCGCGAGAACCACAAGATGATGCTGGACCACTATCAGCAGACGAAAAACCTCCTCGTCTCCTACTCCCCGAAGAAGCTGGGCTTCTTCTAGAAGCCGGAAAAAGGGCCCCTGACCTGGCTTTTCGCCGGTCGCGGGCCCTTCACTCGCTCGGTTCCATGCAAGAGTCAGTATGCGGCTTACCTCCCACTTTCTCCCCCTGCTGCACCCGTTCTGACCAGTGCTTCCGGTCTATTTCCGGTCCAGGACCAGGCTCACCCCGCAGGCGTGGAGCCCTGGCTGAGGCGGTCCCACTCCTGCATGGACTGCTCGATGAGGCGGTTGGCCTGCTCCCGGACGCCGTCCAGGAATTTGGCGTAGTGACGGAAAAGGACCTCGATGCTCTGACCGGCGCGGCAAGCGCATTCGGCCGGGTCCACGCCGGAGTGCAGCCAGAAGGAGATCCCGGCGTGCCGAAGGTCGTAGGGCCGCTTGGCCAGGCCGGAGGTGAGTTCCGTACGGGTCAGAACGCACTTTGAGGTTTCCCCAGGATGCGGAGGGTGGTGACGTCGGGTCAGGTGGGACTCATGAGAGGAAGTCCGACCATGGCTGCGCCGAGAAAATACCCGCTGGAGTTGCGTGAGCGTGCGGTACGGATGTATCGCACCGCCGACCCGAAGCCGCAGATCAAGAGGCTGGGCGCCGATCTCGGGGTGCATCCCGAGGCCCTGCGTACCTGGATTCGGCAGGCCGAGGCGGACGCGGGCGAGCGTGACGACCGGTCCACCACCGCCGAGCGTGAGGAGCTCGTGGCCCTGCGCAAGGAGAACGCCCAGCTCAAGCGGGCGAACGAGGTCCTGCGGACGGCCTCGGCTTTTTTCGCCGCGCAGCTCGACCCGACCCGGCCCAGGTGACGGCGCTCTTCACCGAGCACCCGCACCTGGAGGTCGAGCCCACTCTCCGGGAACTGCACATCGCCTCCTCCACCTACTACCGCTGGCGCCGCGCCGGGACCGAGCCCTGTGAACGGATCCGCCGGGACGTCGAGCTGACCGGGCAGATCACACGTATCCACACCGACTCCGGCGGGATCTACGGCTCCCCACGTGTCCACGCGGTCCTCAGGCGTGAGGGCGTCCACGTCGGGCGCAAGCGGGTCGAGCGGCTGATGCGCGAGGCCGATCTCGCGGGCGTCAGCCCGCGCCGGAAGGGTTTCACGCGCCGGGACCCCAGCGCCGCCCTGGCCCCGGACCTGGTCGAGCGGGACTTCACCGCCCCCGCGCCGAACAGGTTGTGGGTCACCGACCTGACGATGATTCCGACCGGCGAGGGGCCGCTGTGGCTCTCGGCGATCCGGGATGCGTTCTCCCGCCGGGTGGTGGCCTGGGAGACCTCCGGCCGTGCGGACGCCGACCTGGTCCTGACCTCGCTGGAGTACGCGCTGGCCAGCCGGGAGGTCGAGCCCGGCACGCTGATTCATCACGCCGGCCACGGCTGCCAGTACACGTCTGTGAAGCTCACAACACGCCTGGTCAGAGCGGGGATCGAGGCGTCCATGGGCTCGGTCGGCGACTCGTACGACAACGCTCTCGCAGAGAATCTCTGGATGATCATCAAGACGGAATGCACCCGCGGTCGCGTCTTCGCCACCCGGGCCGAGGCCAACCTCGCGCTCTTCGAGTACATCGACGGCTTCTATAACGGCCGGCGCATCCAGAAACGGCTCGGCTTCCTCAGCCCCATCGAGTTCGAGGAGCAGCACTACACCAACCGAGCGACGGCCGAACAAGCGAACCTGAATACCCGTCACCCCGCGCTGACCAGCTGATCAGCACCTCCCGCACACCGGGGAACCTCAGAGGGAGCGTGGACGCGGTCGCTGCGACTGCCCACCGCCGCTCCAGCCGAGCAGGTCCGCCGCACGCTCGCGGTCCTGGCGACCACCTGGCCGATGGCAGCCTTCCTGCCGGGCGAGGCCGACGACGACCCGGTGGACGAGGTGGTCCTGTACCGGGACCCGAGCCGCACGCACGGCACTCCGGACACGTCGGCGTGCGACGCCGCCGTACGTCAGCTGGTCACGGCGACCGGATGGACCCCGGCAGCCGGGCAAGCCAACGGCGGTGTGCTCGTCGGCCCCGGTCTGCGGGAGGGGGACGCCGTTGGTGCACCGGAGCACTCGCCTCTGGAAGTCATCGGCCGTCTTCGCACCGGCAGCGCCACGGGATGGTGTTGCCGTACATCCCGACTCGTGTCCGCCCGGCTCGTCGACGGCGCTGTCCGCTGGTACGCGGAGGTCAGTGCGGTCGTGCACGCGGAGGTCCGGCTGCTGCCCGCCGTCGAGACCGCCGCTCTCAGCTGCGCCCAGCACCGCTACGTCGTAACCCACCTGACCCACCAGCCAACATATGTATTCCAGCAATGCGTCAGCGGAGGCTTGCCGTATTGAGCCTCCGCCAACTTGAAATCACAGGTCAAAGGGCTGGCGTGACCGGCTCTCGGGGTGCTCGCGCTGGTCCTGGGTGACTGCCTGCGCAGTAGGCCATCTGTCAGCGATTGGCTTGGAGGTCTGCCAGGAAGAGCAGGGCCTCTCGGAGGGAGTCGACGGGCGCCACAGTGCCCGAGGCGCCGACAGCCGAGCGGCATGGATCAGCCCAGCGACGCAGTTGCCGCACGCAGGTCTTCCAGGGCTGCCAGTGCATGTGGCGCGAGCCCTTCTGTGTCATCACGATCGCTTTCGGACCACCGGGCGTATCCCCGCTTGAACGCGAGGACTCCCAGCTCGCCCGCGAGGTGCGCGGTCGGGTCGGGGACGCCACGGGCGGTGAGCGCGGCTGTCATGGCGGCCGCGAGACCGACGCTCTTGAGGGCGTCGCGCTCCTGTAGTTCGGTGCTGGCTGCCACGGCTGCTTCGAGGCGGGGGCCGAGTTCGCGGTTCGTCGGTCCCATGGCGCTCGATGCGCGCTCGAGACCAGCTGCCACCGCCTGGAGCGGGCTAGCACTTGCAGGAGCCTCGGTAATGCCGTCGGCGAGCAGCCTGCTGAGCGTCTCCTGGCCGGCGACCAGCAGCTCGCGCTTGTCGGAGAAGTGCCGGAAGAAGGTGCTTTTGGTGACGCCGGCGCGCTCGGCTATCTGCGTCACCGTGGTGGCGTCGTAGCCCTGCTCGGTGAACAGGTCGACAGCCGCGACGACGAGTCGCTGGGTCGCCCCCGGTTGCCATCTAGCCATGAGACCAGGATAGGCGATGGGACACCTGTCCCGTCACCCGGTGTATGGTCAGTGATGGGATAACAGTCCCATCACTTTCAGGGAGAGCTCATGCATGTCTTCGTCACCGGCGGTACTGGCACCATCGGCTCCGCCGTCGTCGCTGAACTGCTCGGCAACGGCCACGCCGTTCTCGCGCTGGCGCGCTCGGACGGCTCCGCGCAGGCCCTTGAGCGCGCTGGTGCCAAGGTGCTGCGGGGAGACCTGGCGGACCTCGACGTCCTGCGGTCCGGCGCAGGGCAGTGCGACGGCGTGATCAGCCTGGCGTTCGGACGCGACTACAGCAGTCCGGACGCGCTCGCGCAGGCCATAGCCGAGGAGAGCGCGGCTCTCACCGTGCTGGGGCAGGAACTCGTCGGCAGCGACCGCCCGATCGTCACGGTCTCCGGGACGCCCTGGGTGCCGGGACGCGCCTCCACCGAGGCCGATCCGCTGCCGACCGACGGACCGGTGGGCGGTCGGGGCCGTTCGGTCAACGCACTGCTGGACCTCGCCTCGCGCGGTGTGCGCAGCACGGCTGTCCGCATGCCGCGCACGGTCCACAACGAAGGCCAGGGCGGATTCGCCGGCCTGTTGACCGATCAAGCGCGCCGCACCGGGGTGGCCGGCTACCCGGGCGACGGCGCCCAGCGCTGGCCGGCCGTGCACGCACTCGACGCAGCCGTCCTGTTCCGTCTGGCCCTTGAGTCCGCACCGGCCGGGACGGCCTGGCACGCCGTCGCCGACGAGGGCGACGCGGTGCGGGACATCGCCACAGTCATCGGCCGGCGACTGGGCCTGCCGGTCGAGGAGGTTGCGCAGGAGAACTTCGGCCCGTTCGGCCCGATCTTCGCCATGGACCAGCCGGCGTCCAGCACCCACACCCGCGATGCCCTCGGGTGGCAGCCGACCCACTCCAGCCTCCTCGCAGACCTGGAAACCATTCAGCCCTGATGCAACCGGTTCCAGGGGGGCCGTCCGGGGTCGGCCCAATGGGGCACTGGCCAAGGGCCGGTACGCCCGGTACCGGGACACGTCAATTCGTCGTGGGCGGCATCCTGCTGAGTGGATCCCTCAGCGGTTGACTTCGAGGTTCGTCAGGACGAGCAGGGCGCGCAGGACGCAGGTGGCGCGGGCCGGGTCGGTGCGGAGTTTGGTGAGGATCCGCCAGTTCTTGAGGGGGGCGAAGCCGTACTCGACCGGTGCGCGTCCGTTGGCGAGGACGCGGTTGGCGGTCTTCTGGCCGGGGGTGAGCTTGTGGGCGCGGGTGGCGTGGAAGCCGGTGACGATCACGGGGTCGAGTACGTCGTTGTCCAGACCGCGAAAGCCCAGATCCGCCAGGGCCCCGAGGCCGGCGGCACGCAGGTGGGCCAGGAGGTGGTCGTGGCGGGTGGCGGTGTCGTCGTGGGTGCGGCCGGGCCGGGCGGCGGATATCCAGATCAAGCGGCCTCGCTCGTCGGTCAGGATGAGGAAGTGCAGGCCGTGCCGGTGGTGTTTGCCGGAGTAGTTGCGCCGGTCGGCCTTCCCGGTGCGGCGCTGGGTGGCGATGAGGGTGCCGTCGGTCAGGACCACCTCCCCGCCCTGCCGGGCGACCTTCTTCAGGGCGCGGTCCAGACGCGGCGCCTGCGCGGCGAGCAGGGCGATCAGCTCGTCGCGCCAGCGGCGGACGGTCGACTCGGACACGTTGTTGCCGTCGGCCATGTCGGCCAGGCGCTGGCCGTGGCCCAGCACAGCCAGGACGATCACCGCGATCTTCCCGGGCGGCAGGATCCGCCACCTGGACCGGATTACTTTCAGGTGACGCCGCAGCAGATCGGCGAGGTGGTTGACCGTCCGCGTGGACAGCGGCAGACGGCACTGGTAGACAAACGAGCAGGTGTCCTCGGCGTGCTTTTTGGTTTTCGTCACACAATTCCAACGGCCGCCGGAGGAAACATGGTTACGCCCGCGCCGCCGTCGAGACCGCCGCTCTCAGCTGCGCCCAGCACCGCTATGCCGTGACCCATCTGGCCGAGCAGCGGACATACGTGCTCCAGCAGCGCGTCCCCGAGGGTTTGCCGGGCCGAGCGGGCCGTTGATCAGGCCGCGGTCGCTGCGGTGGCGGCGGCCAGTTCGCGTACCCCTGGTACGCGGGGGTGCCGGGAGCACAGGTCGGTGACGATGTTTCGGATCGACGGGCGGTCGCGGACCTCTCCCGGTGACACGCGCAGGGCCAGCAGCAGCTCGGTGGCGGTCTGCTCGGCCTTGCCCCACTGCCACCAGGCGCGCGCGAGGTCGGTGTGCATGCGTCCCTTGCGTTCGTGGGTGGCGAACTGGTCCTCGTGCAGGGTGCGGCCGGCGTTCAGGGCGGCTCCGACGTCGCCGAGGGCCCAGCGGACGCTGACCTGGTAGAGCGTGGCCTGTGCCGGGGTGAACGGGAGGAGGCGGCCCGCGGGGGACTGGTCGGGGAGGCGGTGTGCGGCTCGGGCGCCCGGCGCCTGAACCCCGGCGGCGTCTTCGCCTTCTCCCAGGCCGAGCCGATCCAGGGGCACTACGGGCCCGAGCCGATGTACGGCAACGGCCTGACCGGCCGCAAACTCGTCGTCGTGCGCTGGGCCTACTCGCCCGAATGGTGGGCCGACCTCCTCAAGCGCCACGGCCTCACCGACACCGACGCCCAGATCCTCCCCGCACCCGACCCGCAGGACGTCGGCACACTCTTGGTACGCGCCCGGGTCCCCGAATAGTGGGCGACGGGCCGCGGGCGCGCGTGGGAGTTCAGCGGCCAGGCCAAGGGAATGCCTGTTCCTGGACCGTCTATGACAGGTCGGAGGGGGTGACGCATTGGCGAACGGCTCGCTGGAGGTGTGCAGTCGGCTCGATCACCCGATACCTCTCACCCGACTGTGATGAGCCGGCACGTCGCAGTCGGGCTGAACTGTCCGTGAATGCACCGGAGGGCGTGGGAGAGTTGGATACGGCCCTGGTTTCAGGGGCGCCGGGTGGAGGTGGTGACCACCACTCCAGAATGATCAGTCCCGGTGGTCAGCAGGGTCCCTTCCCACGCGTGCTGGCGAGGGGCCTCATGGGGGGGCCTCGGGGACCCCGGCCGTGGTGGCGGGGGTACTCGCTTCCGTCAACATGCGCCGGAGCGCAGCGGCACGGACAGCCGCCTGGGAGGGTCTTGCACCCCGCCAATCGTTGCGGGCCGACACGGTGCAGGTGGTGCTGCAGCAAGGGGCCTGCTGCAGCACCACCGCTACTGGCCCCGTCGTACGCGGTCGTCAAGGCCCAGGTCTGGGCCGGTATCGATGCCTGCAAGGGCCATCATTGGCCTGTGGTCGAAGAAGATCGACAACGATGAGACGGCGATCCTGACCGCGCTCGGAGAGATCTGCGACCTTGCGGACAAGGTCCACTGGGCGGTGGACATCTCCGGCATGTTCTCGCGCGTCCCCGTGTTCGCTTCCGCGTTCACGTTCGTGTTCGTGTTCGTGTTCGTGATGCTGCCTTCTCCCCGCTTCGCTGATTTCGTGTAGCTGGCCCCGTGTTCGTCCGCTGTCGCCGGTGCCGTGGTGCCCGGGCTACTCGGGCTACTCGGGCTACTCGGGCTGGGCCAGGAAGCCGGTTTCCCGGAAGCGCCGCAGGTAGAGGTCGAGCATGTCGGCATCCACCGGCGGGCAGTCGATGCCGCTGCCCTGCAAGGCGGCCTCGGTGTTGGCGCGGCCCAGGTCGGGGAAGGTGCCGGCGAAGTAGAGCTGTTTGACGGTGTGGTCGGAGCCGTGGGCCAGGCCGGTGAACATCGGCATGTAGGGGGCCATGGGATGGTCCGGGTGACGGGACGTCAGCTCTACGAGCCGGGACACCCAGGCGTCGTACGTGAGGTCGGTAAGGGGATAGCCCATGGCCCGCAGGCGGTCGGACAGCAGCGGCAGTCGGGCCGGTTGCGGGTTGGTGAGGTGGTATGTACGTCCGTCGGGCCGCTCGTGGGTCAGGATGCGGACGACGGCCTCGGCGGTGTAGTCGACCGGGACGAAGTCCAGCGGCAGCGGGATGCCCGGGGCGAGGCCGGTCTCGGCGATGGTGCGGAACAGGGCGCACATCATGGTGTCGGTGTTCCACACGCCCCGTTCCCGGGTGCCGGTGATCTCGTACGGGCGGTGGACAGCGGTCGGCAGGCCGCGTTCGGCTGCCTGGGCGATGAGGCGTTCGGCGACCCATTTGGTCTCCGGGTACCCCAGGGAGATCAGGTCGGGGTGGCCGGGCGGCGTGCCCTCGTCGACCCGGCGGACGCCCGCGGCGCCATCGCCCGCCACGACCGCGACGGTGGAGATGTAGTGGACGGGCTTGAGGCGGTGGGCGCCCGCCAGGTCGAGTACGGTGCGGGTGCCGCCCACATTGGCCGGCGCCAACGCCTCATACGGGTAGGCGAAGTTGACGTGTGAGCCCGCGTGCAGGATGAGGTCGGTCGTACGGGCCAACTGCTCCCAGTCGGCGTCGGACAGCCCGAAGCGGGGCGCTTCCAGAGTGCCGGGAACGGGCACGACCAGGTCCTCGCAGCAGGAAGGGTCGAGCCCGTAGTGGCGCGTGCGCGCGGCGATCCGCGCGTGCGCCGCGTCGGCGTCGTCGGCCCGTGTCAGGCAGCGGATCTCCCGCACCCCGGCGTCGGCCAGCCGGTCGATCAGGTGGACGCCGAGGAACCCGGTCGCGCCGGTCAGCAGCACGGTTTCGGGCGCGGTGGGTTCGGCGGGCGGCGGTGCGCCGAAGCTCAGCCGGTCGTCCAGCCGGGTCTCGGCGGCGAAGTCCACCCGCCGGCCCTCGCCGTCACCGACGCCGTCGGCGTGCAGCTCATCGGCCCGGGCCGCGAAGTCCGCCAGTGCGGGACCGTCGAGCAGGTCCCGCAGCAGCGCCCGGTCCGCGCCCAGGGAGAGGCCGAGCCGGTCCCGTACGTGAGATACGGCCTGCGTGGCGTACAGCGAGGTACCGCCCAGCGTGAAGAAGTCGTCGTCGCGGCCGACGCTCCCCAGGCCGAGCAGTTCGGCCCATACGGCGGCGACGGCTTCTTCGGCCGGGCCGCGTGGCGGGTCGCCGCCCTCGGCGCCGCCGTCCTGCCGTGTGACCAGTTCCATGAACCGGTCGCGGTCGATCTTCCCGCTGGTCTTGAGCGGGATCTCCTCGACGGCGGCGAGCTGCGTGGGGACCATGTACCGCGGCAGCCGGTCCCGTACGTGCGCGGTCAGCCGCGCGGGCAGCCCCTCGGCGCGGCCGCCGGGGGCGGGTACGGCCGCGGCGGCGAGGCGCTGTCCGGCCCCCTCGCCCACCACGTCCACCGCCGCCTCGCGGACCTCGGGGTGTCCGGCCAGGGCGAGTTCGATCTCGTCCAGTTCCACCCGGTAGCCGCGGATCTTGACTTGACGGTCGCGGCGCCCCCGGTACTCCAGTACGCCGTCGCGCCGCCAACGGGCCACGTCGCCGGTCCGGTAGAGCCGCCCGTGCGGGTCGGTCCCGAACCGGTCGGGTACGAAGACCTCGGCGGTCCGTTCGGGGTCGCCCAGGTAGCCGCAGGCGACGCCGTCGCCGCCGACCCACAGCTCGCCGTCCTCGCCCGGCGCGGCCAGCCGGCCGTCCTCGCGGACCACGTAGGCGGTGGAGTTCGCGATCGGGCGGCCGATCGGCACGGTCTCGGCGTGCGCGGCGAGGTCCTCGACGTGGTGGGCCGTGGCGAGCGACGACGCCTCGGTCGGCCCGTACCCGTTGATCAGCATGTCCGGGCGGCCGTGCCGGAGCACGGCGCGCACCGCGGACGGGCTGAGCGCGTCGCCCCCGGCGATCAGCGCCCGCAGCGTGCCGAACATGCGCGGGTTGTCCTCGGCGTGCTGGTGGAACAGCCCGGCGCTGAGCCACATCACCCCGATCCGGTGCCGGCGCATCGTCTCCTCCAGCGCGTCCGCGGACAGCGGCGCCTGGGGGTCCGGCAGCACCAGACAGCCGCCGTTCAGCAGCGGAGCGAAGAGTTCCAGGCAGGAGACGTCGAAGGTCAGCGCAGTGGTCGCGAGCAGCCGGTCGTCCGGCCCCAGTTGCAGATAGTCGGTGTTCTTCACCAGCCGGACCGGGCCGCGGTGCGGACAGACGACCCCCTTCGGGTCCCCCGTGGAGCCGGAGGTGTAGATCACGTACGCCGGGTCGGTGGCCCGCCGGCCCTCGCCCCACCGCTCGTCATCGGCCGGCGGGCGCTGCCCGGCCAGGTCTTCCGTGGTCACCCGCGTGCAGTGACGGTTCACGGGAGACGGCGGCGAGTCCGATGACTCCGACGGATCGCTCACGCTCGGCGCCGTGATCGCGTGCCGGACTCCGGCACCGGTCAGCACCGTCTCCAGCCGGTCGTCGGGGTCCTCCGGATCCAGCGGCAGATAGGCGGCGCCCGCCTCCAGCACGCCCAGTACGGCCACCACGGCCTCCGGCGAGCGCCGCAGCAGGACGGCGACGGTGTCCCCGTCCGCCACGCCGCGCGCCCGTAGGTGCGCGGCGGCCCGGCGGACGCGGTCGTAGAGCTCCCGGTACGTGAGGCGGCCCTCGTCCCATTCAAGGGCCGGGTGGTCGGGGTGCGCGCGGACCTGCTCGGCGAACAGGGCGGGGACGGTGGCGTGCCGGGGGTAGTCGGTGGCGGTGTCGTTCCAGGCTCGGACGGTGTCGGGAATGGGGTGCTCGTGACGGTGGTCGTCGCGCATAACGTGTCCAGACGAGAGTCGCGGGGAGGAAGGGGACGTACGGGGCGGGGTGGTGGCGTCAGCTGGTCAGCACGGCCTTGGACGTACGCCCCGGGCACGGCACATGCCGAACGGCCTGGGCGACATCGGCGAGGTCGAAGCGTTCGGCCTCCGGAAGGGCGAGTCGTACCTCGTCCGGCCGCCCGTCAGCGAGCCGATCGGCGATACGCCGCACCAGCCGCCCCGCTTCATCGCCGGGCAGCCGGCCAAGACGTGCGGGCAGCCAGAACCCGGTCACGGCGATACCGCGGAAGACCAGTTCATCGGGGTCGACGGAGAGAGGGCGGCCGGAGAGCATGCCGTAGCTGACGAACCGCCCCTGGTCGCGCAGCGCACGCAGGGCGAGTGTTCCGGCGGCCCCGCCCACCGCGTCGAGAGCGGCGGCGATGCCGCAGCCCTCGGCGAGGGCCGCCAATTGCCGTTCCGTGGCCGCGTCGTCCTGGCCGAGTACGGCTTCGGCGCCGGCCTCCATCAGCGCGGGACGGTGCCGCTTGTCCCGTACCAGACACAGGCAGCGCAGCCCGCGCCCGTACGCGAGCCGGACCAGCATCCGGCCGACGGCCGAAGCGGCCGCGGTGAACAGGACGAGATCGCCCGGCCGCAGGGAGGACAGGTCGTCGAGGAGGAGGTGGGCGGTGACCGGGTTGATCGTGAGCTGGCAGGCCACGTCGTCGGGGAGGCCGTCCGGTACGGGAATGACGTCGGCCGCGTCCGTGACGAGCTGTTCGGCCCAAGTGCCCAGGGCGGAGACCGCCACCCGCGTCCCGATGCCGAGGGCCGCCCCGGGTCCGACGGTCTCGATCACGCCCGCGCCCTCGAAGCCGACGGGCGAGTCGGCGGCGCTCCGGTCCGGACGCGGGCCGGGCCGGAAGGCGGCGGACCGTCCGTAACGCCCTCGGATCAGCAGCAGGTCGGCGGGGTTGACGGGACTGGCGCGCATCCGGACCCGCACCTGGCCGGCGCCGGGCTCCGGTACGGGGCGGTGGCGCAGCCGCAGTACGTCGGAGGGCTCGCCGTAGTGGGGGAAGACGACCTGTCGCACAGCGGCCGCCTCACTTCGCCGCGGAGCCGGAGCCGGTTCCGGAGTCGGAATCCGGGGAGGTGGGCGAGAAGGAGGAGTGCGACAGCAGGTGGTCGCGGATCTCCTCGATCCCGTACCGCCCTTTGTGCAGCATGTTGTTGACCAGTACGTACGTCACGTCACCTGCGCCCAGCGCCTCCGTGAGGTGGTCGAGGCCGCCGCATCCGCCCGAGGCGATGACCGGCAGCCCCGAGGCGGTGGCGATCGCGTGAAACAGCTCCAGGTCGAAGCCGTCGCCGGTGCCTTCCCGGTCGATGCTGTTGGCCAGGACGGCGCCGACCTGGAGTTCCGCCAGTTGCCGGGCCACGTCGACGGCGCTGACTCCGGCGTCCTTCTCGCCGTCGTGCGTGAAGGCGCCCCATTGACCGGGCCCGGTGCGGCGGCAGTTGATGACGCCCATCAGCCGGCCGGCGCCGAACTCTCGTACCGCGACCGTCTCCGGCTTCTCGATCAGGCCGGTGCTGACGGACAACGCGTCCGCCCCGGCCTCCAGAAGGCCGCCGGCGTGCACTACGGACGGCAGGTCGCCGTGTGCCACGGAAACCAGGGGGCGTACGCCCAGCGCCTTGATGTCGCGCAGCAGGGGCGGGAGGTAGTCGACGGCGTCCCAGGGGTCGTAGACGTCGAGGAAGATCTTGTGGGCGTTGCCGGCGGCGTAGGCCGCGACGATGGCCGTGACGTCGCTGGGGTCTTCGAGACCGGTGATGCGGCTGGGCTCGGTGGCGCGTCCCTTCGCCACGTCGACGCAGGGGATCACCAGGTCGCCTACGTGGTCGCGTTGGCTGTGGAATACGGGCTGGGTCATGGTGCCGCTCCTCTCCGATGGCTGTGGTCCTGTGACTGTCGAGTCGCTGACCCGCTCCTGCCCCGGGGCTATCCGTCGGCGCCCGTGAAAGTGGCCAGGCGCGGGCTGCCGGGGGCCAGGCGGCGGGCGACGGCGACCGCGGAGCTCAGGACGCTGTCGAGGTCGTCGAGTGGTGTGGTGATGTGCCCGGCGAAGTACAGGCCGCCCTCGCCCTGCAGGCGCAGGAGTTCGGCCTGGGCGGTGAGCATGGCCGGGGTGGGCAGCAGCAGGCGGAACGCCGTCGAGGTCAGGGACGCGCGGGGCATCGTCTCGCGGTGGGTGAGCAGGCTGACGAACACGTCGCCGTCGGGCAGTTCGTGCCACGACGTGGTCTCCGCCCACGCGCCGTGCAGCG
The DNA here is from genome assembly GCF_040654875.1 of Streptomyces sp. NPDC050610. Classification (NCBI taxonomy): domain Bacteria; kingdom Bacillati; phylum Actinomycetota; class Actinomycetes; order Kitasatosporales; family Streptomycetaceae; genus Streptomyces; species Streptomyces sp. NPDC050610. The sequence continues at coordinate 109,671 of NZ_JBFAIV010000022.1, forward strand.
AGATGGTCATCGGCGCCCACTCGCCGCGCTCGGCGGGCAGGTAGCACGGGTCGCTGTGTACGCCGTAGACCAAGTCGTTGTAGTCGTACGCGCCAAGGATCCGGCGCAGCGGACCGGTGCCTCCGAGCTCCCCCACGATGCAGCGGGCGGACTCGGCGGTCAGCGCCAGGACCACGGCGTCCACCAGGTGGCGCGCGCCGTGTGAGTCGACCAGTTCGAACTGGCTGTTGGAACGGCGCACTCGGCGCACGGCGGCTCCGTGCACGATCTGGGCGCTCGGGCACTGCCTGGCCAACTGCCAGGCCAGCGACTGCATTCCGCCGCGCAGCCGGTACGTACGGGCGTCCGCCTCCGGGCCGGGGTCGGCGTACAAGGGCCCCACGGCGCGTGCCGACAGGTTGCGGGCGTCGACCGGGGCGCAGCCGAACACCGAGGCCGGGAGGGCGTACAGCGCCTGGTCCTTGACGTGGCGGGGCAGGTCCCAGAGCTCGACCGACTCCGCCAGCGTGGCGGTCCACGGGATCTCCTGCCGCTCCCAGTCCGCGGCGTGCGAGGCGAGCAGTTCCTCCGCCGCGCGCGCCTCGTCGGCGGTGACGCGAGGAGCGGCGTTGACGCCCCGGCCGGCGGAGCGCGGTGAGGGACCGTCGTCGTGGACGAGGGCGCACCCTGTGGGCAGTTCATCCCACCGATCTTCCAGTCCGACGGATTTCGTGAACTCTCCGGCCACGGTGGAGAGGTGCAGGGGGATTCCCTGCACTCCGAGTTCGAGTGCGGTGGGAGTTCCTTTGCCGCCGGGTACGTATGCCGAGCGGAGATTTCCGCCGACGCTTTCGCGCGCTTCGAGTACGAGCGTGTCGTGCACACCTTCCAGCAACCAGGCGGTGGCCAGCCCGGCGGCTCCGGCGCCGATGATGCCGATCCTCATGTGTTCACCTCCGATTGATCCGGGACGTCATACATCCGACCCTTCAGGGGTTCCGGCGGCCGCGCGCCAGAAATGCCCGATGGATTCCTCCATCAGCCGCGCGCAGAAGACCGCGTCCTCGGGGTCGTCGCCCCGGTCCAGGCCGTCCTGCACGACGTCGAGAGCGAGCCGCGTCAGCGCGTCGGGCGCCTCGTCGTCGTAGTAGTCGAGCAATTCCCGCGGCACGTCCAGCGGCGATTCCCGTACGCGCCTCATCGCTTCGACGCAGCCGGAGAAATACACCTGCATGTCGGTGTAGGAGGCGAGGGCGAACGCGGCCTGGGCGCCCTGGGAAGCCAGCCAGCTGATGGTGCCGTTGAACGCGTAGGCGGCGTGCTCGGTCGGCCACCGGTCGGCGAGCACGTCACCCTCCATCCCGAGAGCCCGCGCGCATGCCTGCAACTTGGGCTGGGCGTCGTACACGAGCCGGGCCAGCTGGATGAACAGATCCGCCGCCGGACGGTGCGGGAACCGGGCGAGCGCCGTTCCGTACGCGACGAGTTCGGCCGTGTGGCAATGAGCCTCGGTCCCGATCAAGCGCCGCAACGACTCCTCGGTCACCCGCCCCTTCGCTGCGGCCTCCAGCAGCACATTGCCCACCGGCTCCTTCTCGCGCCGCTCCCTGAGCCGCTCGGCCAGATCGACGGCGGTGACGGACGGACTGGACGAATTGACCATGACCTGTTCCTCTCCTCGTTTTACACGGGAAGCCAGGTGTCGACGCCCATGGGTCTGCCTCTCCGGGCAGCCGTTTCGAAGGCTCGTCGCGAAATTCACCTGGCAAATGCCTGAAGGGGTTTCCTCGCTCGCGATTTTTCGCCAGAAGCTAGGTCTCGGCTAGCCCCTGTGCACTGTTCCAAACGGCTTCTGCGGAAATTATCCATAAGAGCGCGCAACAAGTGACGCACGGGAAGCTGCCATGGTTCTGCGCCTCAAAGGGCAACAGAATCACTGCGCTGACAGGAATTAGAAGGTGTCTCACGTGGTGAGCTTCGCGAGTCTCTTGTAGCAGGTCAGGGCTGCGGCAAGACCGAGGAAGGCAAGGAAGTGGCTGCCTTTTCGTCCGTACCGGACGGTGAGGCGGCGGTAGCCGAAGAGCCAGGAGATCGACCGCTCGATCTTCCAGCGGTGCCGGCCGAGCCGCTCGTCGGACCCGATATCGGGACGGGCGATCCGCGCGATGAGGTTTCGGCTGCGGAGCCGGCGAAGGTGCTCCGCGGAGTAGTACGCCTTGTCCGCGCGGACCTTCACCGGCTTCCTCCGACGTGGTCCGCGCCGGGAGCGGACGGCGGGAATGCCGAGAATCAACGGCTTGAACGCCTGGCTGTCGTGCACGTTCGTGCCGGACACCGCGACGGCCAGCGGCAGACCCCGGGGCCTCGGACAGCACGTGCAGTTCGCTGCCCTTCTTGCCGCGATCGACCGGATTCGGCCCGGTCAGCGAGCCCCTCTTTTCGCCCGCACCGAGGCGGCATCGACGATCGCGGACGTCCAGTCCCGCTCGCCCCTGGCACCGAGCTCGTCCAGCACCGCCCGGTGCAGCCTGCGCCACAGCCCGGCCTCGGTCCACGCGGTGAACCGACGGTGCGCGGTGGCCGGCGAGACCCTGAACGACTCCGGGAGACACCGCCGCGCGCACCCGCTCGTCAGCACGTACACCACGGCCGTGAACACCGCTCGCTCGTCCACCGGGGCAGTACCCCCGCCCTGCGGACGGGACGCGAACTCGGCATCAACGGAGCTACCAGCTCCCACAGTTCGTCCGGCACCAGCCGACGTGACAGATCAACCCTCACGGTGCAACATCATGCCGTACCTCGAAGTGCCACGTGAGACATCCTCTTACTGAGTCGAATTCTGGCCAGGGGACGGAGAGGTATTCTCAGCCGTGCGCGGGCGCGCCCACGGCCGTGAGGCCCTGGGACACTCCCGGGGCGGACTGACCTGCAAGGTCCACCTGCTGGCCGACGACCGGTGCCGGCCCCTTCTCTGGCTGACCTCACCCGGTCAGCGCGGGGACAGCCCGATGTTCATCCCGCTCATGCGGGCCCTGAAAGTGGCACGGAAGGGGCCGGGACGGCCCCGCACCCGACCGGACCGGGCCCGCGGCGACAAGGCGTACTCCAGCCGCGCCAACCGTGCCTACCTGCGGCAACGCGGTATCAAAGCGACGATCGCCCAGCCGGACGACCAGCGGGCCAACCGCCGTCGACGCGGCCGGGCCGGCGGCCGTCCCCCGGCCTTCGACCGCGATCAGTACCGCCGACGCAGCACGGTAGAACGCTGCGTGAGCAAGCTGAAGCAGCACCGGGCCGTCGCGACGCGGTACGACAAGCGCGACTACATCTTCCACGGCACCCCGACCACCGCAGCCATCGTGATCTGGCTCCGCGGCCTCACCAAAGAGCCATCAGACACTGCCTAGTCTCCTTGGGTGCCCTCCCGACGGATCGCACCAACGCCGCCGTGTGCCCAGCCCTGCTCGACGGCCGCGCCTGGGCGGCCGCCGACATGGCCCGGCTTGCCGGAGTGGCACCGTCCATCGCGAACAGCCACCGCGACCGGCTGGTGGCCTGCTCGGCGAACACCGCGCGGGCAGGCAAAGCGGGCCGACAACGTATCGGCAGCGTATCGAAAACTGCATACGCGTCGGCAACACCCCGTTTCCTTGAATGGAGGCATGACCTACAGCGAACCAACGGGAATCACCGCTTTCGGATGCGGGCGGGACGAAGCCGCACGGTTCCGGGAGCTGGCGCCCCGATTCGGAGTGACGGCGACAATCACAGAATCCGCTGTGTCGGAGGACAACGTCCACCTGGCATTCGGAAACCGGTGCATCAGCGTCGGACACAAGACCCGGATCACCCCGGCTACAATTCGTGCGCTGAGCCGAGTCGGCGTCTCCTATATCTCCACAAGAAGCATCGGATACGACCACATCGACGTGGATTATGCGGGCCGCGTCGGCGTTTCCGTCGGGAACGTCCGCTATTCCCCCGACAGTGTCGCCGACTACACGGTGATGATGCTGCTGATGGCGGTGCGCAACGCCAAGTCCACTGTCCGCCGTTCGGATGTGCACGACTACCGGCTGCACGACGTACGGGGGAAAGATCTGCGCGACCTGACCGTCGGCGTGATCGGAACGGGGCGCATCGGCACGGCCGTCATGGAAAGGCTTCGCGTCTTCGGATGCCGGATATTGGCGTACGGAAATCGTGCCGGCGAATCCGGTGACCCCGGCGACGAGGTGTCGCTCGATGAATTGCTGAGGTCGAGCGACGTCGTCACGCTCCATGCGCCGCTCAACGCCGAGACGCACCACCTCCTCGACCGTGAACGCATCCAGCGGATGAAACCCGGCGCGTTCGTAGTCAACACCGGGCGCGGTGCCCTCATCGACACCACCGCGCTGGTCGCGGCGCTGGAGGACGGGCGCCTGGGCGGTGTCGCACTCGACGTCGTCGAAGGCGAGGAAGGCGTGTTCTACGCCGACCGACGGAACGCGCCCATCGACAGCAAGCCACTGCTGCGGCTGCAGGAAATGCCGAACGCTTTCATCAGTCCGCACACCGCGTATTACACGTACCGTGCCCTGAGTGACACGGTCGAGAACTCGATCACCAACTGCCTGGAATTCGAAAGCAGGAATCAGCATGCCTAAGGCCAAGCTTCAGGTCGGAATCCTCTTCGGAGGCTGCTCGGAGGAACACCCCATTTCTATCAAGTCCGCGCAGGAGATCGCGCGAAACCTCGACCCGGACAAATACGAGCCGCACTTCATCGGGATCACGCGCAACGGCGCCTGGAAACTCTGCGAGGGCCCCGCCACGGACTGGGAGAGCGGCGCATACCGGCCCGCCGTGCTGTCCCCGGACCGCGGCGTGCGCGGACTGCTCGTCCTCGATCAGGGAAAGTACGAGACGATCGGCCTGGATGTCGTGGTGCCCGTCCTGCACGGCAAGCTCGGGGAGGACGGCGCGGTCCAGGGCCTGCTCGAGCTGTCCGGAATCCCGTACGTGGGCTGCGATGTCCAGAGTTCCGCGCTGGGCATGGACAAGTCCCTCACCTATGTCGTCGCCGCCGGTGCCGGAATCGCCACGCCGAATTTCTGGACGGTCGCGGCGGGCGAGGACATCGACGCCGACCGGCTCACCTATCCCGTCTTCGTGAAGCCGGCCCGCTCGGGATCGTCCTTCGGGGTCAGCAAGGTGGCGAACGCGGAAGAACTGCCGGCCGCGCTGGACGTCGCCCGGCGGTACGACACGAAAGTCCTGGTCGAGGAGGCGATCGTCGGCAGCGAGGTTGGATGCGCCATCCTGGGCGGCGGAACGGACCTGACCGCGGGAGAAGTCGACCGCATCGCCCTGTCCCACGGATTTTTCCGGATTCACCAGGAGGACGAACCCGAGACCGGCTCCGACAATTCGACGCCGATCGTCCCCGCCGATATTCCGGCTGAATCCCGGGCACGCGTCCAGGAAGTGGCGAAGGCCGTCTACCGCGCCCTGGGCTGCAGCGGACTCGCCCGCGTGGACCTGTTTCTCAAGGACGACGGACAGGTCGTCCTCAACGAGGTCAACACATTCCCCGGCATGACCTCGTACAGCCGATATCCGAGGATGATGGCCGCCGCTGGGGTTCCGCTACCCGAAGTGATCGACCGCCTGGTGACCGGGACACTCGCCCGCCCCCTGACTCCGACGGAGCAGGCCGATGCGTAACGACTTCGTCTTCATAGACGAGTTCATACCCGGGATCCGCTGGGACGCCAAGTACGCCACCTGGGACAACTTCACCGGAAAACCGGTCAACGGATACCTGGCCAATCGCATCGTCGGCACTAGGGCCCTGTGCGCGGCATTGCAGAGCACGCGAGAAGAGGCGGCCTCGCACGGATTCGGCCTCCTTCTCTGGGACGGCTACCGCCCGCAACGCGCCGTGGACTCTTTCCTGCGCTGGTCGGAGCAACCGGAGGACGGCCGCACCAAGCACCACCACTACCCCAATATCGACCGGCCCGAGATGTTCGAGAACGGATACGTGGCCGCCAAGTCGGGCCACAGCCGCGGCAGTACCGTCGACCTGACGCTGTACCACCTGGAAAGCGGCGACCTCGCCGTCATGGGCGGCGACCACGACCTGATGGACTCGATCTCGCACCACGGAGCGGAAGGAATCTCGCGCGCCGCGGCGGACAACCGCAGACGTCTTCGCTCCATCATGGAGACCAGCGGATTCAGCTCCTACGCATGCGAATGGTGGCATTACACGCTCAAGGACGAGCCCTACCCGGACACCTATTTCAACTTTCTCATCACACAGGTGAGTCTGGGATGAATACGGCGAGGCTCCGGCGGTCCGGCCGGAGCCTCGCCGTCCCCGGACGCCGAACGGCGAAAGCGAGCACCCCCACCAGAGCCCACCACCTATCGTCCGCGTATCGAGAACCGCATACGCGCCGGCAACACCCCGCCGCCTTCACTGGAGCCATGACTCAGAGCCGGCCATCCCTCGCCCCGCGCCCCCTCTTCCTCGCCGAGATCGCCGCGCTCGTCGGCGGCCGGGTCGCGGGGGACGCGACCGTCGCAGTGAGTGCGCCGGCCGTACTCGACAGCCGGCACGGCGAACCGGGCGGTCTCTTCGTCGCCATGGTCGGTGAGCGCGTCGACGGCCACGACTACGCCGGCCACACCCGTGCGACCACCGTGCTCGGTTCACGGCCGACACCGCTCCCCACAGTCGTCGTCGGCGACGTGCCGGCCGCACTGCAGACACTCGCCGCCCACGCCGTGGCCCGGCTGCGCGAGCGGCTGACCGTCGTCGCGGTGACGGGCTCGCAGGGCAAGACCAGCACCAAGGACCTGCTGTCCGCGGTCCTTTCGGGCGCCGGGCCGACCGTCGCCACACACGGTTCGTACAACAACGAACTCGGCGTGCCCCTGACCATGCTGCGCGCCGACGCGCACACCCGCTTCCTCGCCCTCGAAATGGGCGCCCGCCACCTCGGCGACATAGCCCACCTCACCGGCCTGGTCGCACCCGACATCGCGGTCGTGCTCAACGTCGGCCAGGCCCACATCGGGGAGTTCGGCTCGCGCACGGCCATCGCACGGACCAAGGGCGAACTCGTGCGCGGCCTCGCACCCGGCGGCACCGCCGTCCTCAACGCCGACGACCCCCGCGTCGTCGCGATGCGCGCGCTGACCGACGGGCCGGTCCTGACCTTCGGCCGCGCCGAACACGCCGACGTGCGTGTCCAGGACCTGGCCCTCGACCGCCTGGGCCGGGCGACCTTCACGCTGCGCACCTCCGGCACCTCGGCCCGTGTCGCGCTGCCGCTCGTGGGCGCCCACCAGGCACTCAACGCGGCGGCCGCCGCCGCGGCGGGACTCGCGGCTGGCATCCCCCTGGTCACCTCGGCGGTGGCCCTCAGCACCGCCTCACTGTCCAGGTGGCGCATGGAGCGCCGCATCCTGGCCTGCGGCGCGACCCTGCTCAACGACTCCTACAACGCCAACCCCGACTCCACCCGAGCCGCCCTGGACACGCTCGCCGCGATCACGGGCCGGCGCCGTATCGCTGTACTCGGCGCGATGCTCGAACTTGGCGCCGGCAGCGAGGCCGAACACCGAGCAGTGGGCGAGTACGCGGCCGCGCGCGCCGACCTGGTGGCCGTCGTCGGCGAAACCGCCCGTCCCGTCGCCGACGCCGCGGGGGAGCGGGCGGTCGCATTCACCGACAACCAAGCAGCTGCCGCCTGGCTGCGCGAGAGCCTCACCGGCGGCGACGTCGTCCTCGTCAAGGCGTCGCGCGGCGCCCGCCTCGACGAGGTGGCCGCCGCACTCGGGTAACCGTGCGGCGCGGGCTCAGCGCCCGCGCCGACGCATGTACAGGTCGAAGGCGCGGTAGACCAGCGGTCGCAGCGGCAGATCCCACTCCCCGACGTACCGCACCGCCCGCCCCCCGGTGCCGACCTTGAACCGGATCAGGCCCACATGCGGATCAGCGGCGTCGAGCGTCGGGGTGATGCCCCGCAGGTCGTACACGTCGCAGCCCGCCGCCAGAGTGTCACGGATCATCGCCCACTGGCACGCGTTGGAACCCCGCACCTCACGTTTGGCCGTCGAGGAGGCGCCGTACGCGTACCAGGCGTGTCCGCCGACCCGCACCAGGATCGTCGCGGCCACCAACTCGCCCTCGTAGCGTGCCAGATAGAGCGCGATCCGCCCGGGATCCTCGGCGCTCAACTCCGCGAACATCGTCTCGAAGTACGTCAGCGGCCGCGGCGTGAATCCGTCGCGCGCGGCGGTGTGCACGTAGAGCTCGTGGAACGCCGCGAGGTCCGACGCGGCACCGACCGTGACCTCGACCCCCGCCTTCGCGGCCTTCTTGATGTTGCGGCGCCACTGCTGATTCATGGCCTTCAGGACGTCGTCCTCGGACCTTCCCACCAGCGGCACCTCGTACGTGAACTGCGGCTGCCCGGCCCCGAACCCGTCCTCAGGGCTCTGCGGCAGCCAGCCGGCCGCCCGGAGCCGTCGGCTCACCTCTGCACCGGTCGGATCGACGTGCCCGTCGGGGAGTCTGGTGAGCCGCCGCACCCCCGGATCGGCCACGCCGCCCTTGACCTGCGCCGCATCCCAGGTGTGCGTCCGCACCGGCGGGCACAGCCGGATCGCGAACGCGCCACGGGCCTTGAGATATGCCGCCAGCGGGTCGAGCCACGCACCGACGTCCCCGGCCCAGTCGATGTCAGGACCCCACGGCACATACGCAAGCGTGAACCGCGACAGCCCCGGCACCGGCCGGTGAAGGACAAGCCCCGCCCCCACAAGCCGCCCGCCGTCGAACCATCCGAGCGACTCACTGCGCCACTCCGTCTTCACCCGCCCCCACGCCGGGGTCTGCACAAAGTTCACCGACCGCCGCGCCCGCACGAAGGCCAGGTGCTCGGCGTCGCTGATCGGCGCGACGGTCAGCGTCACGGGGAGGGACAGGGGTGCTGGTTCGCGGTAGGACATGACACCAGTCAAGTCGGCCCTGTGTTGCCGGCGCGTATCCGCTTTTCGATACGCCGACGATATGCGCCGCTCAGGCGCTCCGCGCCTGTCACAGATCATGCTGCTCACCGGTCCGGCGCCACAGCCGCGCGCACCCGTCAGGAGTGGGGTCGTCCAGTGGTACGAGGAATCGGTTCGCGAGGACGTCGGCGAACCTCTCGATGTCGCGTTTCGGCTCGGGCGCCGCGCTACCGGCGCCGAGTTCGCGCAGGGTGCGCAACGCGAGCATAGAGTTGCACCCGTCGACCGGCCGTGTAGCGATCAGCGTGGTCAAATACGTCTACGGGAACAGGCCGCAGCCCTCAGCAACGTCCGCCGCCTGCCCGCCGCCCGCCCCGGAACGGCACCGCACGGATCATGCAGCTGAACCTGTCGCCGATCGACGTATCCGAACACGGCGAGGGAGCCCACCGGCGTGGCCGGCCGTGCTCCCCCGCCGGGCCGATCTGATGCTCGCATGAGGTCAGCGAGACAGGGCGAGCAGTTCGTCGATCACGGGCTCTGGACCGTCATAGGTGAGGTGTGCGATGGCTGCCATTGGTGCAGTCACTCGGCTCCAGGCATACAACCGGTCCCCATCGAGCCCGCACGCGGTAGCCACCCGCCGGCAACGAGCCTCGACACCCTCTTGTCCGGCGCCCGCCACCACGTAGTCGACGGCGTCGAAGCATGGGTCGCCTACGCATGCCTTGGGGTCGATCGCGATCAGACCGCGCGACGGGCCGCCGTCCAGGACGTTGCCGAGGTGCAGATCGCCGTGCAGCAACACGAGCCTGGCCTGACTGTCCAGCAACCTCTCACAACGCCGTATCGCCCGCTGCCACGCGGCCTGGTCAATCCGTGCGCCGATGGCTGGCTCGGACAGCCGCCGGTCGATCCGGACGAAGGCTTCGTCAAACCGACCGCGCAGATCCAGTGGCCAGTGCGCGGGTGGGGCCACGGCGTGCAATGCGGCAAGCAACTCACCCCACTGCTGCGGCAATGACGTCTGCGGCATGTCGTCGGCCACGGTGCTGGGCAGGACCTCCCCCAACACCATCGCCCCGGCCTCCGCGTCGGCAGACAAGACGGCCGGCACTCGACCCGACGGTCGCGAACAAGCGCAGCATCTCCACCTGCTTGGTCAACAGTGCCCGGTCCGAGCTGAGTTTGAGTACCGCTGGCCTCCCGTCAGGCCATTGACAGCGCAAAACGACAGATGAGGCTCTGCTCTCGAACAGCTCACCCAGCACGAACCCCCACCGCGCGGCCAGCCGTGCAGCGAGGTTCGGAACCTCGGCGAGCCAACCCTCGGCTTCAGAGCCGAATCGACCTACCAACACCGCGCTGAAGGTTAAATGACAAGCGTACGTCCAGCAGTCCGGGCGTCATCGCAGCTCAGAAGGGGTGTGGGTGATGTAACCGGACGTCAAGCTCAGGATAGCCAGCCGGTGGAAGACCGGTCCGGGGAGACGCCAGGGTCCCCGGTAGCTGACTCCTGGCGCCACTCGAAATGGTGGCGTCGAAGTGGAGTGACAAGCGCCCTTCGGGGGCGTGCAACTGACCAGTCCGCAACATGAAGTGAAGCCTGCAGCGTCGTCATTTAACCCCCGCCCGTGGGCGGGCCAAGGAGGAGCCGAGCCTGTGCTTGTTTGGCGAAGGCCACGGAAGGCGATCTCGGACCTGGAGCGGTCGCCGAAGAACCTCCCGGCGTAAGGGGCGTGGAATGGTCGGAAGGTTGTCCTGGGAACTGGAGAGAGCCTCCTCGGCCCCGGGTTTGCGGCCTGGGAAGCGTGGCCTGCTTATAACCGGCAGAACCGGGAAATGGCGGGTTGTCGAGAGGCAGTCGGAGGGGGTCGTAGTAGTGATGATCGGCGGGACAACACAACCCGCCGGGAGCGAAGGGCCCCTGCTTCATCGATGCGATTCGCGAACACGGAGGGACCCGGATGAGTGCCGTTTCGGCTAGTTCCGTCCGCCGGGAGGAAGGCGCCGCGGGACCGGGCCGCCGTTCTCTGGACAAGGTCCGAGCCTTGCAGCGGACGCTTTACCGCTGTGCCAGGCAAGAACCCGAACGCCGGTTTCATGCCCTGTATGGCCATGTCCACCGCATGGACGTTCTCAGGCGGGCGTGGGCCGGTGTGTGCGCGAACCGGGGAGCCCCCGGCGTGGACGGTATGACCGTCGACGCGGTGGAAGCCTCGGGGGTGGATGCATTCCTCCAGGACCTTTCGCAGAGGCTGCGGACGTATACGTATCGTCCGTCGGTGCTGCGGCGGGTCCAGATTCCCAAACCGGGGCGGCCGGGAGAGTTCCGGCCGCTTTCGATTCCCACCGTGGCGGACCGGGTGGTGATGACGGCCGCGAAACTGGTCCTGGAACCGGTATTCGAAGCCCAGTTCACCGAGGCGAGCTACGGATTTCGGCCCAAGCGGTCCGCGATCGACGCGTGCGAAGCCGTGCGGGTCGCCGCGAACCAGCGACGGGAGTGGGTACTCGAAGCCGACATCCGGGACTGCTTCGGCACGATCGACCATGAGGCGCTGATGGCCCAGGTGGCACGGCGCGTGGTGGATCGGTCGATGCTGAAGCTGATCCGGGCCTGGCTGCGGATGGGAGTGCTGGAGGGCGGGGTGACCTCCCCGACCGGGGCGGGGACCCCACAGGGCTCACCGGTTTCACCGTTGCTGGCGAATATCGCGCTGCACGTTCTCGATGAGGCGTGGCAGAGCGAAGGCCGTCGGCTGGGGATCCTGGTGAGGTACTGCGATGATTTCGTGATCCTGTCGCCGACCGGACAGCGGGCCGAACAGGCTCGCGAGTTGGCGGCGCGAGTGTTGGAACGTCTCGGGATGAGTTTGCATCCCGAGAAGACCGGCATCGTCTGCCTCACCCGAGGCGGGCAGGGATTCGATTTCCTCGGCTTTCACCACCGGAAGATGGAATCGTGGAAATGGCGGGGCAAGTACTACTTGCAACGCTGGCCTTCGGCCAGAGCGATGCGGGTGCTGCGGGACAAAGTCCTTGCGGCGACCGCTCGTTCGAGGACTGAGCGGCCAGTATCCGCCGTGGTAGCTGATCTCAACCCCGTGTTGCGGGGCTGGGCTGCGTACTTCCGTAACGGTAACTCCGGGCGGAAGTTCAACGTGGTCGACGGCTACGTCCACGAGCGTCTGGCGATTTTCGCCAGCGCGAAACACAGACTCGCGGGCAGGAACTGGGCCACCCGGTTTACCTATGGATGGATCTCCCGGCTCGGTGTCTACCGTCTTACCGGAAACGTGCACAGAGCGACGGCGCATGCCAGTCGGTGAACGATGTCGGAAAGCCGTGTGCGGGAGAACTGCATGCACGGTTTGAAGCGGCGGGGACTGGAAACGGAGCGAAAGCCACCGCGCCAGTCCCCGACCCTACTCAGAACCCGTCTTTGAACCCCTGCTGATGCTCGTGGAGTGTTGGCCTGAGGTTGCTACGGATCTCGGCGTGGGTTGACGCTGCGGGGAGTGGGGTCGCGACTTGTCGTCGGCGGCATTGATCGCCGCGCCTCGGCCTCAGGGGGTGGGCGGTATGCCCGCAGGAATCAAGATCGGGAATGTGACCCAGGCCCGGTACGAGGAGATTATCGCCGAGGGCCGGAAGCTCATCGAGATCGATACGGCCCTGGGGAGGATCGGACCGGCCAGCAGCGACTCCGCTATGAGCTGGTGGATCTCGTCGCTGAGCGTTGGTAGAGGACGGCGAAGTCAGCCTGGGCTGCCTCGATCACCTCGGTGAGGATGACCCGGCAGTGCGGGACGTGGGCCTTGATCTCGCGAGCGGCGGCGAGGGCGGCCTCGGCCTGGGGTCGGATGCGGGTGCCGATTTCTCGCTGAAGATCTTCTCGCGGTCGATGCAGCGGCCCGCGAGGGCGTCGAGTTCCTGGCCCAGTGTCGAGCAGCGGGCGTACCCGATCCGGATGTCGGCCCCCGGGGCATAGGGGTCGACGGGTGCGGGCGGCGGGGTGCCGGGTCTCCACGGATCTACGCACACCTCCCGACCCGCGCCCTCTGTCCTGACAGGCGTTACGGGACAACCTTTATCGAGTACTCGACTGCCGCGTAGCGAAGATCACGGCGTTCGACTTCAGCACGCAGATGCGCTTCGCGAGCAGATTGGACCACGCTTCCTCAACTGCACTCCAGGGCCGCGAAGCGCGGTACGTACTGAACCCGTCGGTAGTGAATCCAAGATCCGGACCATACCCTGACCAAGGCTCCACCAAAGGGCTCGCAATCCTCTATCACAGCAGGTCAACGCCACAAAGAACGCTGCACCACCAGCAGACGAAGAACCTCCTCGTCTCCTACTCCCCGAAGAAGCTGGGCTTCTTCTAGAGATCCTTAGTGGTGGGGCTTTTGGTCCCGCTCACGGTTGAGGTCGTGTGTGCCATGCCAGAGGTATGCGGTATCCCGATGCTGGTGGGCTGACGGCTGAGGAGCAGGCCGGGAGAGAGCAAGTGCGCCTGGCTGGTGCGCGGAGCGAGCTGTTGGGCGGGCTCGGCCTGTTGGGATCGGCGCCCTGTAGTGGTCAGGGGCGGTAGGCGCGCTTGGAGCGGCGGCTCATCTTCGTGTTCTGGAAGGCCACGCATTCCCAGCGTCCGTCGTGGCGGTGCAGGGTGAAGGTCTGGAATTTGTCGAAGTCGATCCGGTTGCCCTTGCCGATGCCGCCGACGGTGGTCACCACTGCCGTGGAGTCGTCCGGCATCCGCACGTCGATCGGCCTGACCGCCATGCGTGTGCCCTTCTGCCACCGGGTGAACACCTCGTGATGCGTCTGCTCGATGGCGGCACGCCCGAGCATGACGTCTCCCATGAAGATCACATACGAGGCGTTGTGCGCGAACTGTGCCGCGTAGCCGCTCGCGTCCCCCGCGTCCCAGGCGTCCCGGATCCGTTCGAGGAATTGCTCGACCGTGTCCTGGTGCGTGACCGTCATCGTCGTCTCCTATAGTCGGCCGCCTCGCGGCAGCACCTCAATCAATTCCCACCGAAACTATTCCAACTGAAACGATTTGCGCAAGCCCCGCCCGTCACCGAATCAAGAAGTCGGACCGGAAGGACCGGTCACCAGGCCCGGACGGGCCGTCCTTCGGGCTCGACGGCGACGTTGGCGTAGACGATGCCGAGCAGCCGGCGCAGTTCGGACCGGTCCTCGGCCGTCAGCCCCGCGGTCAGCCGCTCTTCCGAGGCGCCCGCGAGTCGGAGCAACTTCTCCAGTTCCAACCGGCCCTCTTCCCGCAGGCGGACCAGTTTCACCCGGGCGTCGGCGGGCGACTCGCGCCGCTCCACCAGGCCTCTCTCGATCAGCAGCCCGAGCAGCCCCACGAGACGGCTGGCCGGAATGCCCAGCGCGGAGGCGAGCTGTTGCTGCGCGTGCTCCTCGCCGTCGCGCAGCCCGCGCAACACAGCGAAGTGCCGCGGCAGCAGATCCTCCGCGGCCAGGGCGGACTCGAACGCGAGAGCCGCCGCGTTGCCCGCCGAAGCGATGATGAAGCCGAGTGGTTCGTTCGCCCCGGCGCTTCGCGTGGCAGGTCCTTTCCTCACCTGGTCAACGTAACAGCTGACCGTTCCCACCGAAACGGTCCCGCCCGGCCCAGCCAGTGCGGCGTCCGGCATCGCCTGACGCATCGTGCGAACCGAAGGACATCGTCCGCGCCCCGCAGACACTGCGCGATGAGCACGTGCAGCGGATCCGTGCGGCAGCCCTCTGCCGATAGCCGACCGCCTTGCGATCCGTACGCGCCGCTCAGTGCCCGCCGCCGTACGGTGCGCGCTATGAAGGGTGCCGGGCCCGCCAACTGTGCGGGGCCCGTTGGTGTCCTTGAAGGAGTCGCGTCATGCCACGAGCAGGGCCGTGCTCCAGAGGGAGGCGGGGTAGCCGTCGAGGTAGGCGTGGAGGGCGAGGGCGATGCCGGCGCTGCCCTCCAGGAAGCCCGCGCGGTGGATGGCGTTCCGGATTCCGGGGCCGAGGGTGGCGCGGTTGTAGACGTATCCGAAGGGGAGGTCGGACCGGTAGGCGGACCGCAGGGACGAGGCCAGTGCGGGTAGTCGTCCGGCGAGCCGGCGGCTTCCGCTGTCCCGGGCCATCAGGCCGGTGACGTGGAGTACGCCGGCCCAGCCGTGGCACAGCGAACTGTCGGTGACGGAGTCCCCCAGCGGTTGTGCGAGGGCCGCTGCCATGGCGTCGACGGCCAGGGCCTGCCAGTCGGCGCGCTCCATGGCCAGGCCGGCGAGCTGGATCGCGCGGGCGGTACCGGGGGTTCCGTAACACCAGGCGGCCCTGGGCGTCTGGTGGGCGTGCCGGCCGTGTCCGTTGACGAAGGTGTCGAAGTCGATGGTCGCGGCCCACAGACCGTGTGGGGTCTGCTGGCTGATGAGGTGGTCGACGATGCGGATGATGGCTGCCTGCTGGCCGGGGACGCGTACGCCTTGCCGCCAGGCGAGGGAGAGCAGGGCCAGCGGGCCGCTGATGCCGTGTGCCAGTCCGAGGTTGAAGTGGCCGCGGGGGTACTCCGGTCCGACACCCGGCTTCGTCGGGACCCACCAGCCCGGGACCTGGCGCCCGTTGGCGGTCACGGGTTCGGTGAGACGGGCCAGGTAGGTCAAGGTGTCGATGAGCAGAGGGCGGTGTTCGTCGCCCCGGAGCAGCAGGTAGCGTCCCAGTCCCGTGGCGCCGGAGACGACGTCGTAGCTGTGCATGTCGACGCCGGGTCGGCCTGCGGTCAGCCGCTTCGCCTCCTGGGCGAGCAGGCTGCGCAGCTGGCCGGCCATCTCGGAATCGAGGGTGGTGAGCAGGTCGGCGTAGTCGTCGTCGCTGTGCCGGGCCGTGAGGGCGGCGAGGGCGAGGGAGGCGGCGCCGCCGAACAGTCCCGGTCCGGTGGGCCCGTCCAGTCCTCGGGCGGCGGCTGCCAAGTGCGCGTGCGCGGCATGCCGGAGGCGGCTGTCGTGGTGTGAGAGTTCGGCGTACAGCAGGGCGACGCCTGGGTGGGCCTCGCCCAGCCCCAGCGGGCGCCACGGGGGCCGCGCCTGTGGCAGGCCGGCGTGCTGGTCGACGTTGTCGGGTGCGGTCGCGGCGGCAGCCACATGCTCCGGGTCGGTGAGCCGCCCGACCAGGTCGTCCATGATGTCGCGCAGCTTGCTGGCCATCCCTGCCCCGGATCGATCGGCGGCCACTTCGCCGACGGCGGTCATGTGGTGCTCCTGATGCGGTCGCGGTGGGCTTGCAGGGCTCCGCGCATGATCGCCGTGGCGGCTCGCTCTGCCTCGGGGTTGATGCCGATGTGCCGGTTGTGGTGCATGTGGAGCAGGGACAGAAATATGGACGTGGCCGGTGTCCAGCCGCCGTCACCGAGCTCGCGCAGGGTGTGCGCGTAGTCGGTCAGGGCCGCTGCCCGGCCTTGCCAGACGGTCAGCAGTTTCTCGCCTCCGGGATGGGCGCGCAGCCCCTCCCAGTTTCCGTCGGCGTCGACGAGACCGAGGGCTTCGCGCCTGCGTTCCTGGAATGCCCGGTGCGTCGCGCCGCGGGGGACGGCGTCGAGGATCCGGGGGATCCAGGCTGGTTCGCTGCCGTCCGGGAAGCCGGGGGCGGTGTCGTACGCGGTCCAGAAGGTGCGGGCGAGGTGTGCCTGGCCGACTGCCGCGATCAGCACGGGCTCCAGGGAAAGGCGGCCCGACTCCCGCAGCGCGAGCGCTTCGACGGCGGCGGTGCTGTCGGCGTGGAAGAACCGTTCGGCCGCCGTGATGGCCTCCGGGCCTCCGTAGCGTTCCAGCTCGGGGTCGTACGTGCGCAGGCCGTACCCGCGGATCAGGTGGCTCGCCCGGAGCGCGCCGGCCCAGTGGTGCAGGCTGGGCAGCACCGTTGTCGTCAGCGCCTCGGGCGTGCCGTGGAACCGTAGCCGGAGGTGGTCGTCCGGATCCCGGTAGCGGATGAAGAACCAGCGGTCCACCTCGTCGGGCAGGCCGGCGAGCAGGGAATTCATGGAGTCCGCGAGCAGCTCATTGTGCCGGGCGGCGGTGCAGTGCACGGTGGCGTACAGCCATTCGCCGCCCGGGGCGTGTTCGAAGTCGTGCCGCCGGCGCGGCGAGGGGCGGGCCGGTTCCCGGCGGAGAGGCGTCGGGGGCTGCTCGGCAGGCGCGCCCGGCGCCGACCGTGCTACCAGAGGAATCACCAGTTCGTTGCGGTGCGGGCCGTCCGGTCCGGTCAGCCACCCCGCGCCGGCGCCGTCGGGGTCCAGCAGTTCCTGCACGACGGTGGCGGGGCGGCGTTTCAACTCGTGCCGGAGCAGCCGCAGGTGAAGAGGGCGGGTCAGGTCGAGTTCGAGGCGCTGATCGGTGTAGACCGAGCAGACCCGGTCGGGCACCCGCCAGAGCTTGCGCCACGCGTGCAGCGCATCGGCCCATTCGCCGAACGGTGCGTCCTGGTCCCGGACGGCCTCGGAGGGACGCCAGCGCGCCGGAGAGAGGACGACGCGCCCGTGGCGTACTCGCGGTACGTATGGCAGGTTCCCGGCCTGGCCCCAGTCCCAGTGGACGCCGCGGACGTCGCCTCGGCCGATCTCGGCCAGCAGGCGTACGGCGTTGGGGGCCAGGGAGTGGGTGTTGAGCCGGTGCAGCACGGTCGGCAGCACCTCCCGGCCGCTGCCGGTCTCCACGATCCGCAGCCGGTGCGGACCAGCGGAGACGGCGAGGTTCTCCAGGGACAGGGTGCCGGGCTCGGAGTCGTCGGCGAACACGCCGACCGGAATGATGTGCTCCAGCAGCCGGGGAACCTGGGCCACATTGTCACCGCGGCCGCGGCGGGCCTGGAATACGAGTTGGGCGCGCAGCGCGTCCGGCGCCGAATCCCCTGCGCCGCCGGCCTGGGCGAGCCGGCCCAACGAGGCCCGCAGCGCGTCGGGAAGGAGGTAGGCGAACCGGCCGAACGTCGAGACGGCCGAACCGGTCGCGCCTCCCGTCAGCACGAGCCGGAACTCCCCCTCCCGCAGCGCCTCCACCGAGGCGGCCAGTAGCTGGGCGAACAGTTCGGCCGACGGCGGCCGCTGTTCCTGGGGGTCGGCGCCCCGGGCCACCAGCGGGTGCGTCTCATCGACCACGACCTCATCGGCGCCGGAGAGCAGTGCCTCCTGGGCGAGTTCCATCATCAGCCGGTCCCGCTCGGTGACGTCCGAAGGCGCCGTCGGGGCGATCCGCGTACCGGGCGGCTGCACGTATCCGGCGGGCGCGCCCAGCCCGGCTTCGGGATCCAGCAGCTCCGTCACGGGAACGGCCCGCCCCGTGCCGTAGCGTTCCACGAACTCCCTGTGGTACTGGTCGAGTGCCGAGGAACCGGAGGAGGCTGGGGCGAGCCGCCACAGGAGGTCCGCCGCCCGCTCGGCCTCCACCGCCACCGCACGCGGCAGTCGCACGCTCGCGTCCAGAGCCAGATCCACTTGCACACCCCGCTGCGCGGACCGCAGCCGACGCATGCGCGAGACGACGTCACGCCAGGCGTCCTGCCCCTGTCCCAGTGGCGCGGCCGCGTAGTCGGCGAGGGAGTGGACGATGTCGTCCAGCACGGCCGGGGCCGAGAACTCGGCAGAGTTCACAGCGGCGAGAGCGTCCAGTACGTACTGCCCCGCGTCCGATGTCTCCGCCGGTGGACGGAGGTCGGTGAGGAGGAGCTCCTTTCCGATCAGGTCGGCCAGCATGCGCTCGACCGCGCCCGCGGGGGCCGCGGGGAACTGCTGAGTCAACTGCCGCTTCAGCTCCGGGTAGCGCAACGGCCTGCCGCGCACTGCCTCCAGCGCGGCCTGCACCGCAGTGGTGTAGCGCACGCTGACTTCCCGCACATTCTCCTGCGGGGCACCCGCCTCGCCGCTCTGGTCCTCCAGAGGCAGATACGACAACGCGAGACGGTCGCCTCGCACACGGCATAAATTGTTGGCCGAGACCCGGAGTTCGTTCAGCACATCCGCTCTGCCGGTCCAAGAAGCCGTGAGCGCAGTGATCCAACCACGCTCCAGGCGAACCGACTTGCGATGTGCCGGTCCCAGACGCACCTGAGCGGACTCCGCAGACGGCAGGGATGAGAGTGCCGTCGGTCAGGGCGACACCTCGCACGCCCTGACCGTCCGTCACGACCGTGAAAGCGGACGAAAACCCTAGATGATCGCTACCTGCACCCCCGTCCGCAGCGGAATCGTGTTCCGCCTGCTCGCCCTCGCCGCGGAAGAGAACCTCGATGCTCCGGCCGACACGGCGAGCGCATTCGGCCGGTTCCACTCCGGAGTACAGCCAGAACGAAATCCCGGAGTGCCGAAGGCAGTAGGGCCGCTTGGTCAGGCCGGAGTCGAGTTCCGTACGGGGCAGAACGCGCTACGGCGCTCGCACGCATGAAGACCGGGAAGATCCTCCGCGACTGCCGCCGGCCCCATCCGTCAGCTCGGGTTGGCGAACCAAGGCTCCGAAGTGTCGTCAAATGCCTTCGACAAGAGGAATTCGTCGTTCTCCGGCAGTTCGGGAAGTGCGTCCGGCGCGAACCACGCCACGTCCAGTGATTCGTCGTCGTTGACTCGGGCCTCGCCGCTCTCCAGTCGGCAGAGGAAGGTGATGTCCAGGTATTGGACCTTGTCGCCGTTGTCGCAGACCATCGGCGGGAGCGTGTGGACGCTGGTGATGCGTTCGGGGGTGACGACGACGCCTGCCTCTTCGTGGACTTCGCGGGCCACGGCGGCCGCGGGGTGTTCTCCTGGTTCGAGAATGCCGTGCAGGAGCGACCATCTTCCGGTGTCCGCGCGCCGGTTGAGCAGGATTTTCCCCTCGTGCTGGACCACGGCGGTGACGCCGGACAGCCATAGCGGATCGTGGCCGATGAATTTACGCAGATGGAGGATGAATTCCGGGGTGGTCATGGCGTTGCCTTCGGTGAGGTGAAAAGCATGGCTATGCGGGCAGTTGTTGCGGCTGAGGCTGTGCGGCCCGCAGGTCGCCGGTGACGAGGGCGGCGTCCGCCAGGAGGACTCGGGCGTGCGGGTAGTCCTCGTGCAGGCGGCGGGAGAGGACATCGCTGATCTCGGCCGCGTCCTGTGCCCGGCAGATGCCGATCATGGAGCCGCCGCCGCCCGCGCCGGTGATCTTCACGGGCAGGTCCACGGCTCGGCGGGCGGTTCGGCGCATGTGTTCCAGGACTTCCGATGACATGTGCTGGATGTCGCGCATGGCGGTGTGGGCGTCGTCCATCGCCTCGCCGAGGAGGGCGAGATCGGCGCTCGCGACCGCCGCCCAGGCCTGGGCGGCGCAGCGGTCGGCGGCGGCGATGTACCGCTGGAGTTCGGGGTCGCCGAGGGCGTGCTGGCGGCGGACGTCCGCGAGGTGGCGGGACGTCGACTTGGGGGTGGCCGAGTCGATGACGACGATCTTCCAGGCGTCCGGAAACGGGGCGCATGCCATGAGGACGGGTACGGAGCCGTCGCGGCCCTCGGTGAGGGTGGTGCCCCCGGCGATGATGGCCGTCTGGTCCATGCCGCCGCCGTGGTAGATCTCGTACTCGTGGTCGTAGGCCCACTGGAGCAGGGTGGCGCCGTCCAGTTCGAGGTCCAGGTGCTGGGCGAAGGTCCGGAAGAGGCCGATGATCAGCGAGGAGGACGACGACAGTCCGCTGGCGAGCGGCGCCGAGGCGTCGATCGTTATGGCGGGGCGTCGCGCGTCGAGGTACGGCAGGCGGTGCCGCATGGAGTTCCACACGGCGGCGGCTTCGGCTTCCGCGTGGGGCTTTGGGGCCTCGGACCGCAGGACGCGGATGCGGGTGGGGAGGTCGGCCGCGACGCAGACGGAGCGGTGGCCCAGCCAGTCGAGGTCTTCTCCGGCGAGGCAGGCTCGGGTGTTGGTCCGGGTGGCCACGGGGTGCGGAGGCATGGCGGTGCCGCCTTTCTCTGGTGGGGTGGAGGGGCGTGATCGAGGGGACGTGCCCGGTCAGAAGAGCGTGGAGCAGTGCGGCGTCCCGACGCCCGCGAGGGCGCGGGCGAGCTGGAGGGCGCTGCCGGGGGTGTGTTCCACGAGGCGGCCCGCGGCGGTGAGGCGGGGTACGTCCGTACCGGCGAGGAGGACGGCGGTGAGGTCGCCGATGCCCAGTTCCAGGTCGGCGGCGCGGCGTCGGGACGGTGCGCACCGTGGTCCGTCCGGTCCGGGCTCGACGTCCCATGTCCCGTCCGCCGGGCCGGTCGCGTCGTGGACCCGGAGGGTGAGAGGGGCCTCCAGTCCGGTGAGGCAGGCCGTGGCGACGGCCGGCACGTCGAGTACGCGGGCCCACAGCCGGTCGGCCGCCCCTGTCAGGCGCATGCTGCGGGGGTCGGCGAACTGCCAGTTCAACGGGGCGGCGAGGGGCCGTCGGCGGAACTCGATCCGGTCGCACAGGTCCAGCCCGGTGAGGAACGCGAGCAGTGCCTGGGTGGTCGTGTGGTCGGGCGCGACGAACTCGTCGACGATGACGGGGGCGGGGCCTGTCTCCTGGGTCCAGGGCGCGGGCCGGCGCCACAGGGCGTAGCCGGTGGCGGCGCCGTCCGCGGGCTTGCCGCGCGCCAGTACGCAGTGCTGGTCCGCGGGGGCGCCGACGGCTTCGGGGCAGGCGTATCGCGTGCGCCACCACAGGGGCGGTCGCGCGAGTTCGGCGGGGGTGGCGATCTGGTGGGCGTCGAACACCGGGGGCAGGGCGGTACGGGCCGTCTCGCCGTCCGGCATCTCGACGTCGCACGGCTCCGCGGGCGGGATGGCCGCGGTGCGGGTGTCCAGGGTCCAGTCGCTGTCCGTGGTGATGGGGGCGTAGCCGAATCTGCTGTAGATGCCGCCTTCGCTGGCGTTGAGGACGGTGAAGGCGTGGCCGGTTTCGACGGAGGTCCGCTGATGGGTCCGCATCAGTTCGCGCAGCAGTCCGCGGCGCCGGTGCGAGGGGAGCACGGCGATCTCGCCGAGGCCGGTCGCGGGGAGCGTCCGGCCGGGGCGCACGGTGATCGTCAGGTGGCGGGAGACGGCTCCGGCGACGATGCCGCGGTCGCGTACGGTCAGGAAGCCGTCCGGTTCGGCGAGGGCGAGTCTGGCTCGGATGACCGGCTCGGTCTGGTGGATTCCGTAGTGGAGGAAGAGCGTCGTCCGGTTGAAGTGGACGAACTCTTCGCTCAGTTCGCTTCGTTCGATCACGCGGGGCCGCCTCGGGGAGCGTCGGCGGGCAGGGCTGGTCGGACGTCGGAGATCAGGGCTGGTTCGGCGCCGGCGCCGGTCCCGACGGGGTGGAAGGCCACCGCGGCCAGGTCGTCGGCGTACCAGTCGGCTTCGGACAGTCGCGTACGGGCGTGTGTGGTGCCCAGCGCCACGACGCGCATACCGGCCCGCTTGGCCGCCGCCACCCCGCTGGGCGCGTCCTCGACGACCACGACCGACGCGGGCGGCGTCCGGAGGCGGCGGGCCCCGAGGAGGTACCCCTCCGGGGACGGTTTGCCGTGGGCGACGTCGGTGGAGCACACCAGGACGGGCGGGTGCAGACCGGTGACGTCGAGGCGTCGCGCGGCGGCCTCCGGCGAGCACGAGGTGACGACGCCCCAGAGGATGCCGCCGAGGCGCGCGGGCAGGCCCGTGACGCCCGGCTGTGCGGTGACCGACTCGGATTCGCGGGCTTCGAGGGCGTCGAGGCGCCGGACCTCGGCGGGGGTGGCCAGTTCCGGGGCGACCTCGCGGATGTGATCGGCGGTGCGCAGTCCGTGGCCGAGGGCGAAGGTGCTCGCTCCGTCGAGTCCGTGCCCGGCGGCCCACGCGTGCCAGGCTCGTTCGTTGCCCGCGGAGCTGTCGACGAGGACGCCGTCGAGGTCGAAGAGGACGGCGTGGGCGGCCACCCGGATCATCGGGCCGCCTGCTGGAGCGCTTCGACGCCCGCGCCGGGGCCGCCGGCGGCCTGGAAGACGGCCGAGCCGGCGATCAGCCGGTCGGCGCCCGCTTCCCGCAGCGCCTTGGCGCGGGCCGCGGTGACGCCGCCGTCGGCGGCGATCGCCACGTCGTGCAGGCCGCGGCGGTCCAGCAGGGCGCGCAGGCGCGTGATCTTGTCGAGGACGTGCGGCATGAAGTCGCTGGTGCCGGGGCTGCTCGTCATGACCGTCACCTGGGCGACCTGTTCCAGCGCCTCCTCCACCTGGGCGAGCGGGGTGCCCGGGTTGAGGGCGGCTCCGGCCCGTAGACCGGCCTGGTCGAGTTGGCGCAGCAGCCGGGAGATGTGCGGCGTCGTCTCCACGTGGACGGTGACGAGGTCCGCCCGGGCCTCGATGAGGGCGTCGAGGTGGTCCTCGGGCCGGGCGACCTGGAGGTGGACGTCGAGGGGGAGGTCCGTACGGCGGCGGACAGCGGCCACGGTGCGGGCGCCGTAGCTGATGTCGGGTACGAACGAGCCATCCATGACGTCCAGGTGGAGGTAGGCGACGGGGACGCCGCGCAGGGCGTCGACGGCCTCGCCGAGGGCGAGCGGGTCGGCGCCGAGCAGAGCGGGGAGGATCTGGGTCACGGACGGGCTCCTGTGGTCGCGGTGGCCGCTTCGGTGAAGCGGTCGATGACGTAGGCGAGTTCGGCGGGGGTGAGGTCGGGGTGGATCGGCAGGCAGAGGGTTTCGGCGGCCTGGCGTTCGGCGTTGGGGAAGTGCCCGGCGGCGCCGAGGCGGAGGTCGGCGAAGGCCGGCTGGCGGTGCACCGGTACGGGGTAGCGCGTGACGGCTTCGATGTCGGCGGCGGTCAGCTTGCCGAGTACGGCGTCGCGCGCGGGCACGGCCACTTGGTACAGGTGGAAGACGTGTTCCTCGCCGGCCGGTTCAGGTACGGACGCGACGGGCGCCAGGGCCCGGGAGTAGTGCGCGGCCAGTTCGCGGCGGCGGGCGTTCCAGGCGTCGAGGCGGTCCAGCTTGTGGTCGAGCACCAGGGCTTGGAGGGCGTCGAGTTTGGAGTTGCAGCCCCGTGCCACGTGGTCGTTCTGAGCCCGCTGGCCGAGTCCGCGCAGTACTCGTACGGTGTCGGCGATGTCCGTACGGTCGGTGGTGAGGGCGCCGGCGTCGCCCGCGGCGGCCAGGTTCTTGGACGGGTGGAAGCTGAAGCAGCCCACGTCGCCGAAGGAGCCGACGCGCTGCCCTGCCCAGCGCGCTCCGACCGCTTGGGCGCAGTCCTCGACGACGGCGAGGCCGTGGCGGTCGGCGATCTCTCGGACGCGGTGCATGTCGAGGGCCTTGCCGAAGAGGTGCACGGCGAGGACGGCCTTGGTGGCGGGGGTGATGGCCGCTTCGAGGTGGTCGAGGTCCATCAGGAAGTCGTCGACGGTGCAGTCGACCAGGACGGGCCGGGCGCCGACGGAGGTGATGGCCAGGACGCTGGCGTGGAAGGTGTTGGCGACGGTGACGACCTCGTCGCCGGGGCCGATGTCCAGGGCGCGCAGTGCGAGGACGAGGGCGTCGGTGCCGGAGTTGACGCCGACGGCGTGACGGGTGCCGGTGTAGGCGGCGAAACGTGCCTCGAAGTCGGCGACGGGCGCGCTGAGGATGTACTCGCCGGAGCGGAGCACTGCCTCCATCTGCTGGAGGAGTGCGGGCAGGTCGGCGAACTGTCCGCTGTGGTGGTATTTGCGGACGATCACTGGGCGGCTCCCTGGAAGGTGTCGGACGGCGGGCTCGGCACGAGGACGGGCTTGCCGAGGAACGGTTCTCGGGTCAGGCGGTTGAGGAAGTCGGCGCCCTGCGTGAGGGGGAGCACGGAGGTGACCAGGCGGTCCAGGCGCCGGCCGAGTTCCTGGCGGTCCGGGGTGCGGGGGTCGAGGAGGTCCATGGCGGTGGTGAAGTCCTCCCTGGCGGCCCCGTGCGAGCCGACGAGGCGGAAGGTCTTGCCGCCGGTGGTCACTCGGGCGGTCAGCTGCTCTCTGCGCAGGGTGTCCAGGTCCACGTCCGCGAACGACTGGCCGGGGCGGGTGCCCGCGTAGAGGAGTACCCGGCCGGCGGGGGCGACGAGGCGGGCGGCGAGGTTGAGCACCGCGGTGTCGGCGGCGGCCGTGGCCACGATGACGCGCGGTACGGCCATGCCGTCGGCCTCGTCCGCGGTGCGCAGCGCCGTTCGCGGCAGGACCGAGCGGTCCTGGAGGAACGCGAGGCGCGGACGGCCGCGGTTGATGAGGGTGACGGGGACGGAGCGGGCGCTGAGGACCGTGGCCATCAGGGTGCCGGCGGTTCCGGCGCCGATGACGGCGACGGGCTCGGCCGGGTCGGCGTCGGCGGCGCGGGTCGCCTCGTCCAGGCGGTGCAGGCAGTGGCAGACGCACGCCAGGGGTTCGACGAAGACCGACCGGATCACCGGGCTCTCCGCGGGGAGGGGGACGAGCGCCGCCGCGACCTCGGCGCGCTCGCCCCGGATCTCCACGAGTTCGGCGAAGCCCGAGGTCCGGTGGACGCGCGGGTGGGGGTCGAGTACCACGCGCTGTCCGGCGGGCAGGAGCCCTTCGGGCCGGCAGGCCACGACGGTGCCGACGATCTCGTGGCCGAAGTCCCGGCGCAGGTGCCGGGTGCCGTCGATCTCCTTGAGGTCCGAGCGGCACACCCCGATGGCGTCGGGCGCGAGGAGTACGGCGCACTCCCCCGCCGGGCGGTGCTCGACGGTGGCGCGGGTGAGGCGCACGGTTCCGTCGCGGTGTTCCAGCCGGCGGTACGCCGTTCCGTCGTGGTGTTCCAGCCGGTGGTGCGTCGGCGTCAGCATGCGGCACCCGTCGTGCTCAGGGCGCCGAGGGGGGTGGCCGTATCGGGGGTGCGGGCCGGTGCGGCGCCGAGGGTGGGGTCGACGGCGACCTTGATGTACTCGCCGAGGAGGGGGGACGGGCCGCTGCTCGCCGCCATCGCGTCCAGGCAGGCGTCCAGTTCGGCGAGGGACACGACGTGGGTGACCAGGGGTGCGAACCGCTCGGGGGCCCGCAGCAGCAGTTCCTGCGCGCTTTCGAGGTGGGCGCGGGAGGTGCCTCGGTGCCCGGTGAGGTGCAGCGGCTTGCCGCCGTCGGTCGAGGCCGCCCGTAGCGGCTCGGCGTCGGGGCGTCCGCAGACGTTGCTCCGGCGGATGGCGCCGAGGTCCTGGCCGGGCAGCCGGTCGTGGCGGTCGCCCGGCCCGAAGCCGCCGAACAGGTCGATGACCCCGCCGGGGCGTACGTGCCGGACGGCTTCGCTCAGGCCGCCGGCGGCCGCTTCGCGGGGCAGGCAGAGGAAGGCCGCGTCGTAGCGTTCCTCGGCCGGCCATCCGCTGTGGCGGCCGCGCAGCCGGCTCCGGTGCAGTACGTGCCGGTGTTCGACGTAGTCGAGGCGGGCGGGGCGGTGGTGCATCAACTCGACCTCGTATCCGCGCAGTTCGCCGACGAGGGCGGCCAGGAGGCCAGTGGTGCCCGCGCCCCAGACGCCTACCGTCCCGACCGGGCCGGCCGAAGTGAGCAGGTCCCAGGCGTAAAGGACGGTGGCGATGGGCTCGGTCAGGATCGCCAGGTCCGCGACGAGCGCGGGGGCGGCGGGTACGAGCGGCGGGCCGCCGCCGGGGATGATGTCGGGGTGGTACGCGGGCTGGAAGATGCCGTCGTAACTGTGGCCCAGGATGTGCTCCTGATTGTGCGGAGCCACCGGGTTGAAGAGGGTGAAGCGCCGGCGGGGGTCGGATTCCGACGGGGTTTCCGAGTGGATTTCCGCGACGCCTTCGTGGCCCAGGGTCCGGGCGGCGTCGGGCCGGATCCTTCGCCGGATCTGCAGGTCGGTGCCGCAGATCCCGGCGCGCAGGATGCGCAGGGTGCGCCCGGTGGCGTCGGGGCTCATGGGGCGACCGTTTCGAGAGCGGCGGGTGCGTGGTCTTCGGCCCCTGAGATGGCGTCGGGGGTGGTGTGTTCGTCCAGGAAGGCCATGGCGCGCCTCAGGTCGTCGGTCGTGATGTCCTCGACGAAGGTGGCCGTGCCGATGCCGGTGGGCAGCGGTACGTGCTGGTGGCCGTCGCGGTGCCCGGTGGCGTCGTCCAGGCCCTGGCGCAGGAGGCCCAGGTCGCAGACGGGGTGCCGGGTGGGCAGGCCGGTGCGGTGCAGCAGCCGCAGTACGCGCAGGGTCTCGTCGTGTCCGAGCAGTCCGCTCTCGTGCGCCAGCGCGCACGAGAAGGCCATGTCGATGGAGACGGCCTCGCCGTGGAGCAGTTCGGGGGCGGCGTGCATCTCGATCACCGGGCTGAAGGTGTGCCCGAAGTCGACGAGCCGTTTGAGCTCGTGCTCCCACAGGTTGGGTTCCAGTTCCTCCAGCATGCCGGTGACGCTCCGCTCGATGACCTCCGACGCGTTGGGCGTCTCGAAGCGGCGGCTGACCAGCTCGTCCGCCTCGCCCTCGACGAGGGAGAACAGGGCGGCGTCCTTCATGACGGCCATCTTGATGATCTCGGCGAGGCCGTTGCGGATGTGCCGGGCGGGCAGCGTGGTGAGCAGGGTGCGGTCCAGCAGGGTGTGGGCGGCCGGGAAGTAGGTGCCCAGCCGGTTCTTGTGGCCGTCGAAATTGATCGCCGTCTTGGCGCCGACGGACGCGTCGACGAGGCCGATCAGAGTGGTGGGGATGCGCACGAAGGGAGTGCCGCGCCGGTAGAGGCTCGCGGCGAGCCCGGCGAGGTCGGTCACCACGCCGCCGCCGACCGCGACGATGGGGTCCGAGCGGCGGTTGATGCCGGCGCGTACCGCGGCCCGGGTGATCATCAGCAGGGCGTCGCTGGTCTTGGCCGCCTCGTCGGGTTCGAGGACGAGGAAGGTGGGCCGGGCGTCGGTCCACGCCGTGAAGTAGCCGCGTATCGCGTCGCCGTAGAGCCGGTCCACATTGCGGTCGACGATGACCAGGCGGCGGCTGCCGGGCCCGAGCCCGGCGACGGAGGCGAGGGCCTGGTTGGCCGGGTCGAAGACGGATTCGCTCTGCTGTACGCGGTAGGTAACGTCCTGTGTGGAACGGACGGTCCACGCCATGATGACTCCTTAACGTTGTCGGCCGGCCTGGGTGTGGCGGAGGTGGAGGCCGGCTCCTTTGAGGCCCGCCAGACCGTCGGCGGCGCCGAGGAAGACGCGGCGGGCGAAGTACGCCTCGTCCGCGGCCGAGATCTCGTACAGGCCCAAGTCGTCGAGGTTCTTGAGCAGGCTGCGCAGATAGGCGTCTCCCAGCCCTTCGACCACGCCGCCGAACAGGTAGGTGGCGGAGACTTCGGGGTCGAGGGTGGCCTGGTGGAGCAGGACCCGGGCCAGGGGGAGGGTGAAGAGGTCGAGCAGTTCCCCGCTCGGCGCGTCGCCTCGCGCCGCGCTCCGGGTGAAGGCGGCGAGGGCCGAGCGTGGTCCCGCGGTACGGAAGGGTGCCGCTTCGGGGAGGGTGCGGAGCAGTTCGGCGATGCCGCGTCCGGAGGAGAAGGCGCTCACGTGGTCGGCGCCGCCGCAGTCGCAGACGGCCCGGAGGGGCCGGCCGCGCCAGTGGACGGGCATGGGCAGGTGGCCTATCTCCCCTTGTAGGCCGTGCCGGTGGTCGAGGGGGATGTGGGCGGAGGCGAGGTCGATGGTCCGGTAGGCGATGCCGCTGCTGACCGTCACGGCTGCCGCCTTGCGGGTGCCGGGCGGGTGGTCGCGGCGGGCGCGGAGGGTGTGGGCGAGGGCCGACACGTCGTTGATCACTCGGATCGGCGAGTGGGGCAGTCGCTCCGTCAGGACTCGGCCCAGCGCGAGGGGGTGCCGGCCCGGCCCCCACAGAGGGGCGCTGCCGATCACCAGTCCCGTACGGCCGTTGATCGCCGCCCCGAGCGATATCGCCAGGGCGGTGCGGCCGTGGGCGGCGCGGGCCCGCGTGGCGGTGGCCACGATGTGGTCGACGAGCATCGCCTGGAGCTCGGCGGGGGGCTTGTCATGCGTGCGGACGGAGAGGGCGGGGGTCTTCGACAGGGGGTGGAGTTCGTCGTTCTCGTCCAGCAGCCCGGAGCGGAACCAGGTCCCTCCGAGATCCAGACAGAGGATCCGGCCCCCGTGGGACCGTCGCGTCACCGAGGGGCCGGGCGGGACGTCCCGTGCTGTCCCGCGGCGGCGATCTCGTCGACGAGCAGCACGCCGTCCTCGCCCAGCACCGTGCGTACGGCGGTGAACCGCGGGTCGTCGCCACCGTCGAGCAGCCGGCCGACGGCGGCGGCCTTGCCCGCCCCGGCGGCCAGGACCAGGCGCAGTCCGCCGCCGCTCAGTACGGGCAGGGTGAGCGTCATGCGGGTGGTGTCCTGGTAGGGGCGGGTGACGGCGACCCACCTCGACGATTCGAGGGCCGGGTCGCCGTGGAAGAGCGAGGCGGTGTGCCCGTCCTCCCCCAGTCCCGTCACGACCACGTCGGGCGCGCCGTCGGTCAGGAGGCGCCCGAGCAGGTGCCCGTAGGCCTGGGCGGCCTCCCGAGGGTCGAGCGGTGTGCCTACGGGCATGGGGTGGCGGTTCTCGGCGGGTACCGCCGCGGGTTCGAGGAGGCGTTCCTCGATCACCCGCCACGAGGGGCCGTCGCCGGACCGGGTGAGGTGGTCGTCGGTCTGGATCACGTGTACGCGGTCCCAGGGCACCGGCATCCGGGCGAGGTTCTGGTACGTCGCGGCGGGGGTGCTGCCGCCGGTAAGCGCGAGGACGCAGCGTTGCCGTCGCGCCAGGGTTCGCCGGATGTGTTCGGTGATGGCCCGTGCCGCGCCTTCGGCGAAGTGTGCGGGGGTTTCGGCCACGGTTACCTTGGGGTTGCTTGTCGCTTCTGCAAACATTTTGGACCCCTTTCGTCGGACTTCCGGTCGGATTTCCAGTCGGCTCTCTCGGCGGCTCTCCCGCCGTTATTGCACCGGTTTTTCGTCGGCTCTTCGAAGGTGTTGCGCCGCTTTTTCACCGGTTCCGTCAGTCGGTGTCGTGCGTCGCCCGGGCGGCGGCGTTGGCCATCAGCGGGCGCTCGTGCATCAGGTGGAGCAAAGTGTCGGCACTGCGCAGGACAGGACCGCGGCTTTCCAGTCGGGTGATGAAGTCCCGGTCCTCGCCGCCCCATCCGACGAAGGAGGAGTCGAATCCCCCCACCGAGCGGAATCGTTCGGCGGACACCACGACGCAGCCGCCCGGGGGCCGGCGCAGCAGATATCCCGAGAGGGTCCCGCGAAATGGATCGCGGCCCTCGGATATGTCCTGGGTGATACGGTCCGAGGACTGTGCGTCGAGACCGAACGAATCCTGGAAGGGCAGGAAGGCGCTGACGCGCCGCGCCTCCCGGCGGATACGCCGGACGAAGTCCCGGTCCACGACCATATCCGCGTCCAGCAGACACACGGTGGCTGCCGCGTGATGCGTCTGGCGAGCGCCGAGATTCAGGGAAGCGGCCTTGTTGAACGGGCCGGACTGTCGTTGGAAAACATACTCGTCCACCCACGGGATCAAACATTCTTGATGCCGCGGGATTTCATCGCTTTCGACGAGGGTGACGAAATAGCCGGACTGCGGCTCCGATTGCGCCCGCAGCGCCCGCAGGCACGCCAGGGCGTTCCTCAGGCGCAGATCGTCCTGCTGCGCCCGGAACGGGACGACCACGTGCAGCTTTCCGGACGGCCGCACGGTTTCCCGCGCCGTCTGCCGCTGCCGGACGAGCTGGCCGGCCGGCGCCGAGAAGTACACCTGCCGGATCTTCCCCTCCATCTCCTCGGCGCGCCGGAGGAGGTCGTCGGGGACCGCTCCCCAGCGGACGGCCCGTTCGATCCCCTCCATCACCTGCTGATATGCGATGCGCGGCGACTCGAAAGCGCGCAGCGCGTCGCCCATGGAGGTCAGTCGCGGATCGGCGGCGGACAGCTCCTCGACCGCCTTGGCCGCGCTGTCGTAGTAGGGAAGGCTGCTGTTCCAGTAGGGCGGACAGTATTCCCTCGCGTCCTTGTCGAGACCGGCGACCGCGGCGCCTGCGAGCAGGCCGGAAAAGCCCAGGTGCATGATGAATAGATCCTTTGCGGAAAAGGGGGAATGTGCTGGTACCTGGCAGGCGGCGCGACGCGGCTACACCGCGGCCGGGGACTTGCGGACGACGAGCCCCTGTACGGCGCCCGACACCAGGACGCAGGCGCCCAGCGCGCACCACATCCCGGCGGCGTTGCCGAGCCCCCAGCCGATGACCGCCGGACCGATGGCGTACGAAACGGTCCAGGTGAGCTGGAAGACGGCCATGTACGGGCCTTCGTCCCGGTCGGGCGCCAGGGCGACCGCCGCCGCCGCGGCCGTGGGCTTGGAGGCCGCTTCGGCGACCGCCAGGAGTGCCGTGGCGGCGGCCGCCACGAACCCTCTGGCCACGTCGGGCACCAGGGGGATGGCCAGGGTGACCAGCACGGCGGCCTCCACCACGGCGATGGCGCCGAGAAGGATCCGGCCGCGCGTCCAGTCGGCCAAACGGGCGCTGAGCGGGAGCTGTACGCACGCGATGACCGCGTACCGTGTCGCGACGACCGCCGCCGGCCAGAAGGCCGGCAGCCCCAACTCGTGGACCAGGTACACCGGGAAGGCGACGGTGGGGATCAGCCAGGCCACCGACAGCATGGTCTGCGAGCTCACCAGCGCCATGAACGGAACGTCGCGCAGCGCGGAGACGAAGGTCGCCCGCGGCCGCGCCGACCGCGCCCCCTGCCCCCCTTCGGGGATGCGGGTGCGCAGCACGAGGGCTCCCGCCACGAGAGAGCTGACGCAATTCGCCCCGAGTGCCAGCTTGAGGCCGCCCGGACCCAGCGCCGCCAGCAGGCCGGTCGAGGCCACGGCTCCCAGCCCCAGACAGGTGGTTTTGAGGAAGTTGATGAAAGAGAACCACTGCGGCAGCTGGTCCTTCGACGCGACGCGGGCCACCGCACTCGGCCAGGCCGCTCCGTACAAGCGGTCGGCTGCCATGACGACGAAGGCCGCGCATATCACGCGTAAATGATTCGAGGCGAAGAAGTAGGAACCGTATCCGGCGACGCTCATCAGGTTGCTCAGCATCAAGCACCTTTTGGGTCCGATGAGCTGGACGAGCCGGCCGGCCAGGGGAATAACGAGGAAAGACAGCAGCGAACCCACTGACACGGCGGTTCCTGCGGCAGCCGCCGACATGTGCTGGACATTCAGGAAGAACAGTAGGGACAGCGGCAGGAACACGCCGGTGCCGACCGTGTCGAGTGCGACGGAGTACAGCAGGGTGCGCTGTTTCACATCCGCTCGGAGCCCGTTTCGCCCCGCTGTCGTACGTCGAAAGACTTCCCCCGCACGCACGTCGCTGACCCCTCCAATGCCCCCGTGTGCCTCGTATTACGCACTCACTACTTGGGTGTACCAAGGATGAATACAAGGCGAACTTGGAATGAACCGTTGCCAAACCATAGGTCCAGACCAGTAACAATCGCAACGCCCGCCCGGAGGCTGACCGAAACTAGTCGCCCGCCTGTATCCGATACGTACGGGCAAACCCACCCAAGAGGCGACCCCCGAGCGCGCGTTCGACTTCGAACTCCGGCTTCCACACCCGTCCGGCAGCCAGTTCACCGGCGCGCAAGAGCGCGAATAAGCAAGACCGCGAGCAGATATAGACATGAGCACGCAGGCGCTCGAACGAGTAAGGGGACGAGCGGGCGAGAATGAGCCCCATGAATCTGCGCAATGTCGTATGGGACATGGACGGCACACTGCTGAATTCCAGTCGAGTGGTGCCGGAAGCATTCGTACGGGCCGTAGCCGAACTTTCCGGACCGCCCGTAGCGGCCGACGAGGTCGTGGACGCCTACTGGCGGGGCACTCCGGAGGTCATCCTGACTTTCCTGATGCAGCGTCAACTCACCCCGCATGAAAGCGAGTCGTATTACCGCGCGCTGGACGGCGCGGAGGTGGAGCCGTACCCCGGAGTGCCGGAGACCCTGACCGCCCTGCGGCGCCGGAACCTGCCGATCACGGTGTTCACCGGCGCCAGCACGCGCGCCGCCGAGCTGCTGCTCCGCTCGGCTGGCCTGTCGGCCGACCTCGTCATCGGCGGCGACACCGTGGACCGGCCCAAACCCGCCGCCGACGGCATGCTGCTGGCAGCGCGGCGGCTGGGCACAGCGGCGGAACACCTGGCACTCGTGGGCGACTCCCCACTCGACCTCCAGGCGGCCAAGGCCGCGGGCAGCCACAGCGCCTCGGCCGCCTGGGGCCACATGTACGACGCCGCCGAGCCGGCCGACACGACACTGCACACGCCGGACCAGGTACTGGAGCTGCTGGCTCCGCACGGGCCGTCCGCCTGAGAATCCTGCGGGACGGAAGGAGAGCCGGACCGACCGGCTGACGGGGCCTCTCCCCCAGCTCCGCGCGCTCAGGCCGACCGGGCCGAACAGGTCGGATACATCGAACAGGCCAGGAGGGAAGTGCGTCGGGTCAGCGCTGGCCGTGTGTCCGGCGGATGCGGCGCCGTGGGCGCAGGCGCCCTCGGCCCCCGTCGCGGTGGTCTCGGCGCTCGGGAGCGGAGGGCGGCCGGGGCAGGGCCGGCAGCGGCCGGGTAGTGGTGCCGCGAGCGCCTCGGCCGGTGGGCTGAGAGTGGCTGTAGCGGTGCAGCGCGATCCTGTCTGCGCGCTGGGCGTTGAGCCGCTGGATCACGTACGCCGCCCCAATGATCAGGATCAGCAGAACGCCGACGGTCGGGGACGTGTCCATGGCGATCACACCCCTGCTCCCGGACGGCCGGCCAGGGCCACGGCGGCCGCGTGGGTCGAGGGCGCGTGGGTCGAGGGCGCGTGGGTCGAGGGCGCGCCGCCCTCGTACTCCCACGCCTCCTCGGGGTCCTGTACCCGGCCGGCGGACGAGTCGCCGTGGCGGGCTTCCTCCGCGGCCAGCAGCGCGCTCGCGGTCAGCGGCGCTCCCATGGGGTCGCTCGCGGCGGCCATCAGCCGGGCGGCGGCGGCAGGGCGGGTCTCAGGTGGGATCACCAGCAGGTCCCAGCGTCCGACACTGTAGGAGAGCAGCAGGACCTTGTGCGGGTCGAGCTCCGGGGTGAACCAGCCGACCTTCACCACGCGCCCGCGGACGGGCACCTTGCGCGGGATCACGGGCCAGTGGGCGGGATTGACGGCGATGCGGGTGATACGCCCCCAGCGCGGGTGCAGCACGTCGGTCAGATCAGGCAGTTCACGCATCAGGTCGCGGGAGCGGGGCCACCACGCGCCGTCCAGCAGGCCGCGGGAGGCGCCCGGGACCTTCAGTGAGAGGCGGACGGCCGGTACGGCGGGGTCCGTGGGCGGCGGTGGGAGAAGGCTGATGGTCGCGGACATGGCGCGAACCCGTCTCCAGGCAACTGTCCGAGGGCAGTTGGCCGGTGTATTCGCTCGCCGAGAACGACTAGGGCGCGATGGCCGGTGTACGACATGCTCTCGGTATCTCCAGGTTACTCCCCGGTCAGGCGCAACGGACCGGGCGAAGCAGCCGAGTTCACATGCCTCCGCTCCCGGGGTGCGCGTCACGACTCGTCCCCGGTGTCACACGACCCGAAGCACGGGGCATCGCGCGCTTGTGGCGGGAGGCCGGCCGCACAGGAGTCCCAGCCCGGGACGATCCCCGGACGGCCGCCGCTCCTCCTGGACGACGGCCGTGGGCGCGAGGATGCGAGGCCCCTCGCCGCGTCCTCGCGCGGTCCTCCACGGCGACAGGGACGCGCGAATATCCCGCTGCGGTCCCCGGTAAGGAGGACGAAGGCTGGAGCCGTGCCGTCGACGATACGGCTCCAGCCGGGCTCCGACGGTGTGCGCCAACTCATGGGCTGGGAGCCTGGGGGCCGGTGGATGGCGGTGGGTGCGTACATCACCGTCCGGCCCATCTGCCCCTCTGGCAGCGGAAGGCGGGAGTCGTGAGCCGCGAGCCGTGAAGGGGCACACGACCGGCGCACTCGGAGCCCCCGCGCCTGCCGGCCGACTACCAGCAGACGGTTCCCAAGAGGCTTCGGGCGACCTGGGCCCCGACCGCTGAACTCAATCGCCACTGCCGTGAGCCCTGGGGAACGCGCTCAAGTTCAGCGCGACTGATCCCGCCGAAGCGGGAGTCAACCACTATGTGATCAATGAAGAAGCCGCCGGGGAGGCGGACACTGCCCAGCCTCCTCAGTCCGCGTCCGCGGGTTTCGCCGATTCGGCGGCGTGGCGGTATTCGGTGTTGATGCGTTGGGCTTCTTCGAGCTGGTCTTCGAGGATCACGATGCGGCAGGCGGCCTCGATGGCGGTGCCCTGGTCGACGAGTTCCCGGGCGCGGGCGGCGATGCGCAGTTGGTAGCGGGAGTAGCGGCGGTGGCCGCCCTCGGAGCGCAGTGGGGTGATCAGGCGGGCTTCGCCGATGGCGCGCAGGAAGCCCTGGGTGGTGCCGAGCATCTCGGCGGCCCGGCCCATGGTGTAGGCGGGGTAGTCGTCGTCATCGAGACGGCCGAACGAGTCGTCTGCTGTCACTTGCACCTCTCTGTGGAACACGCTTGAGGGGCCTTGGTGCCAATGGCACCAAGGCCCCGAAGGAACTGCTACACCATCTGCCGGCCCTGATACTGCGCCGGCTCTCTGTTTCCGCCGACCCGACCTAGAGATGTCGGGGGTGCGGGGATCGCGGTTGCT
>NZ_JBFAIV010000023.1:0-122694 GCF_040654875.1 Streptomyces sp. NPDC050610
TCAACGAACTCCGCATCAACTGGGTCTGGATGCCGCCCTGGGGCCCCGACAAAATCACCGACGACGGCCGCGAACAACTCCGCGCACTCGGCTTCAACGTCTGAGCGTTCGCCCGGGCGACCGACGTCGAGCAGCCCGTCCCCGACCTCGGTCAGGGACGGGCTGCCGCTGTGTGCGGGGGACGGCGGCCGGGCCCGGACGGGTGGTCGGGGCTGGTGTGTACGGTCGTACGTAACGTTGTGTACGCTCGTACTCATGCCTTATGTGATGCTGGCCGGCGCGATCCTCTCGGGGGTTCTGGCGACCACGGCCATGAAGTACAGCCACGGGTTCAGCAAGCTGTGGCCGTCGCTGGGCACCGCCGCCGGCTATCTGGTGGCCTTCGTACTGCTCGCGCAGACGCTGAAGAGCATGGAGGTCGGGACCGTCTACGCCATCTGGTCGGCGGCCGGGACCGCCGTCATCGCGGCGATCGGGATGGTCTTCCTCGGCGAGGCCGCCACCGCCGCCAAGATGCTGGGCATCGGCCTGATCATCGCCGGTGTCGTCGTGCTCAACGTCGGCGGAGCGTCCCACTGATGGCTCGCCGCTACGACCCGGACCGGCGGCAGCGCATCGTGGACGCCGCGATCCGCGTGGTCTCCGAGCACGGCATCGACGGGCTCAGCCACCGCAGCGTCGCCGCCGCCGCCGATGTGCCGCTCGGCTCCACCACGTACCACTTCGCGACCCTCGACGACCTGCTGATCGCGGCCCTGCGCCAGGTCAACAGCGACCCGGCGTCCTTCCTCGCGAGCTGGGAGCACTACTTGGAGTCGGGACAGTCGCTCGTGGACGGGCTCGTCCGGTTGCTGGAGGACTGCGCGGCCACGGACGACCGCAGCCACGTACGGCTGGAGTACGACCTCTACCTCGCGGCCCTGCGCCGCGACCGGCTCCAGCCGATCGCGGCGGCCTGCCTGGACGAGATGGTCGAGCTGCTCGCCCGGTACACCAAGGACGACGCCACCGCGCGGACGCTCGTCGCGCTGATCGACGGGCTGCTGCTCCAGCTGCTCCTCACCGGGCGCCCCTTCGACCGGGCGGAAGTGCGGGCGGCCCTGGCGCGCGTCGTCGGCTGAGCTCGGACGCGGCACGGGCGTTCCACGTAGGGCGGGATCGCGGGGGAGTCGCGGGGAGTCGCGGGGGAAGGGGCGGGCGCGGCCGGTACGGGATCGCGGGGAAAGCGGCGGGCGCGGCCGGTAGCGGGGCCGGGCGCCGGGACCGGTTCGCTTCGACGGGCCGTGTCCGGTTATTTTTCGGTCATGACCGATGCTGCTGCCCCCCGTCCCACC
Organism: Streptomyces sp. NPDC050610; assembly: GCF_040654875.1. Classification (NCBI taxonomy): domain Bacteria; kingdom Bacillati; phylum Actinomycetota; class Actinomycetes; order Kitasatosporales; family Streptomycetaceae; genus Streptomyces; species Streptomyces sp. NPDC050610. Next base: position 1,335 of record NZ_JBFAIV010000023.1, read on the forward strand.
GGCGCCGTCGCCGCCGGCCTTGCCACCATCGCCGAGGACGGCACCGTCCTCGACACCTGGTTCCCGGCGCCCGAGCTGACCGCCGAGCCCGGCCCGTCCGGCACCGAGCGGCTGAGCGCCGAGCGCGCCGCCGAGCTGCTGGGCGACGCCGCCCCCAAGGCGCTGGGCCCCGACCCCCGCCGCGGCGTCGAGATCGTCGCCGTCCGTACGGTCATCGCCTCTCTCGACGAGAAGCCGATCGACACGCACGACGTGTACCTGCGCCTGCACCTCCTCTCCCACCGGCTGGTGCGCCCGCACGGCCAGAGCCTCGACGGCATCTTCGGCTTCCTCGCCAACGTCGCCTGGACCTCGCTGGGCCCCGTCGCCGTGAACCAGCTGGAGACGGTGCGCCTCAACGCCCGCGCCGAGGGGCTGCACCTCGCGGTCACCAGCGTCGACAAGTTCCCGCGCATGACCGACTACGTGGCCCCGGCCGGCGTGCGCATCGCCGACGCCGACCGCGTCCGCCTCGGCGCACACCTCGCCGGCGGCACCACCGTGATGCACGAGGGCTTCGTGAACTTCAACGCGGGCACTCTCGGCGCCTCCATGGTCGAGGGCCGGATCAGCGCGGGCGTCGTCGTCGGCGACGGCTCCGACATCGGCGGCGGCGCGTCGATCATGGGCACCCTCTCCGGCGGCGGCAAGCAGATCATCTCGATCGGCGAGCGCTGCCTGCTGGGCGCGGAGGCCGGCATCGGCATCGCCCTGGGCGACGACTGCATCGTCGAGGCCGGTCTGTACGTGACCGCGGGCACCCGCGTCACGCTGCCGGACGGCGAGGTCAGCAAGGCGCTGGACCTCTCCGGCGTGAACAACCTCCTCTTCCGCCGCAACTCCACCTCCGGCCGCGTCGAGGCCCTGCCCCGCTCCGGCTCGTGGGGCGGCCTCAACGAGGCGCTGCACAGCAACGACTGACCCCGGCGGGCGCACCGGCCGCACAGTGACGACTGACCGCGGCGGGCACAACACCGGCCGCACAGCGACGACGACAGCCGGGCACCGGCCGCCATGGGCGGCCTCCGCGGCCGTACGACGGGAGCACATCACCCGTCCGTACGGCCGCGGTGCTGTGTCCGGGGGCCGGGGTATCCAGGTGTCCGGGATGCACTGGTGCCAATTCCCGCCCTTGTGGGCCACCATGGGGAGGTTCGCTGTCCATCGCAGTGGTCAGGGGAGGACAACATGAGGCTGGGCAAACCACTCGCCGTCGGCTTCGCCGAGGAGCGCGAGCGGCAGGAGTACGAGCGGCAGGAGCACGAGCCGGCGCCCACCGCGCGGCCCGCTTCCGCCGGGACGGAAGCCGGGGCAGGCGTCCAAGCCGAGTCCGGGATCGCGGCCGCTGCCGGAGTCGGCGACGGCGACGGTGGTGCGTTGGTCGCCGGGGCCGAGGCGACGGCACCGCGATGAGGCTGCGGCTCCCGGAGGAACACCCGACGGAGCCGCCGACCGGCTACAAGATCGCCTACCCGGTGCTGTCCCAGAACGGCCGCCGGGCGGGCTTCACCGGCGTCTCCCTCGGCGGCGCACTCCCGTACGGCGTACTCGACGACGCGCGCTGTGTCTACGGACGCCGCCACCGCTGCCCCTCCCGCCGCTGCGACTGCGGCTTCCACTGCCTGCACTCCCGCGACGAGGCCCTCGGCCTCGTCTGCCTCACCGAGCACCGCCGGGCCGTCGTGCTGGAGATCACCGTGCTCGGCTCGTACATCCGCTACGAGCGCGGGATGCGCTACGCCCGTCAGCGCGTCCGCGCCGCCCGCGTCGGCCCCTGCTCCTGCGGCCGCACCGCCGACCGGTTCGCCGACGCCGGATGGGGGCGGGCGGGCTGGCGCACCGTGACGGGCAGCTGCGCGGGCTGCGCCGCGGACCGGATGAGCATCTCCTTTCCCGGCTTCGCGCGGCTGGCGGGGGAGCGGCTGGCCGTCTCCGTGGCGCCCGGAACCGCGGCGGGGACGCTTCAAGTGCACGCGACGAGTGGGGGCACGGTCCCCGAACTCGTCGCCGAGGCGGCGCTGCTCCAAGCCCGGCTGGACTGGTTCCAGAGCGAGCTGGCCAAGGTCATCGGCCGCGACGACCCATGACCGGCCCGACGGCGGTCCTCACGCCAGCAGCAGCGCGGCGTCCCACGGCGTGCGGGGCGTGGCGCCCGATGCGTATGTGTGCAGGCTGAGGGCGATGCCCGCCGTGCCTTCGAGGAACCCCGCCCGGTGGGGCGCCCAGAGGCCGGGCGGGGTGTCCGCGTAGCGGTAGCCGAGCGGCAGGGCCGGGTCGTAGTCGGCGAGCACTCGCTCCGCGAGGCCGGGCAACTGCGCCAGCAGTCGTTCGTCCCGGCTGTCGCGCGCCATCCGGCAGGCGATCTGGAGCAGCCCCGACCAGCCGTGGCACAGCCCGCAGTCCACCAGGGACTGCGGGCCGTCCAAGGAGCTGGCCAGCGCCTCCGTCGCGGTCTGCCGCCAGTCGCCGCGGTCCCAGGCGCGCCCGGCCAGGTAGACGGTATGGGCCACCCCCGGCGTGCCGTAGCACCAGGCCGTACGGCCCTGTGCCGGACCGGGCCGGGCGCAGGCGGTCTCGTCGTCCCAGCCGACGACGGCGGGCCAGCTCAGGTCGGCCGACTGGCGGCTGAGCAGCCAGTCGACGATGCGCGTCGCGGCCTCCCGCTGGCCGGGCACGGACACGCCCGCCTCCTCGGCGAGCGCGAACAGCGCCAAGGGCCCGCAGACGCCGTGGGCCAGGCCCAGGTTGAAGTGGCCGCGCGGGAAGTGCGCCTCCTGGCCGAGGCCGGGCGCGTCGGGCACCCACCAGCCGGGCACGGTGTGCCCGAGGTGCCGCACCGGCTCCGTGAGCCGGACCAGATACGACAGCGTGTCCGTGAGCGCGTCCCGGTGCCGGTCCGCGCGGAGCAACAGGTATCGGCCGATCCCCGCGAGGCCGAGGATCAGGTCGTAGACGTCCATGCTCACGCCTGCGCGGCGCGCTGCCAGCCGCTCGTTCTCCGCGTCGATCAACTGCCGGACTCGGGAGTCCACTTGAGCGTCGAGCCGGTCGAGCAGAGTCGCGTAGTCCGCCGGGCCCCGACGGGCCGCGCAGGCGGCGAGCGCCAGTGCGGGCGGGCCGGTGTAGAGCCCCGCGCCCTGACCGGCCGACAACGAGCGGGCGGCGGCGGCCAGATGGGCATGGGCGCGGGCGCGGTGGCGCGGGTCCTCCTGGGCGAGCTCGGCGAAGAGCAGGGCCACGCCGGGGTGCCCCTCGGCCAGGGTCACCCCGCCCCAGGGGTGCAACGGGCTGCGGCCCGGCTGCCGGTCCAGGTTCCCTTCGGCGGTCGCGACGGCCACGACCGCCTCCGGATCGGCGAGCCGCCCGGCCAGCTCGACCACGACCGCGGCCGCGCGGGCGGCCGTCGCCTGTTCAGCTGCCTCTGAGGCATCGGCTGCCCTTGGGACTTCAGCTGCCCCCGGGACACTGGCTGCCCTTGGGCCGTCGGCTGCCCCCGAGGCGTCGGCCGTCCGCTCATCGGCCGTCCGCTCATCCGCCGTTCGCGAGGCCGCTTCGCCGGCCGCCGAGCGGCTCGCCGCTTCGCCCGCCGTCTCGCCCGTCGCCGCCGTCTCGTCGGCGGTGCGCTGTGTGCTCACTGGATTCATCCGTTGTGCCTCCGGCGGTCTCGGTGGGCCTGGACGGCGCCGCGTGCGATGGCGTAGGTGGACTGCTCGCCTTCCCGGTCGATGCCGATCAGCCGGTTGTGGTGCATGTGGAACAGCGAGTTCAGGATCTGCGGCGGTGGCGCCCACGGCGGCGACAGGCGGCGCAGGGTGCGCCCGTACTCCGCGACGGCCGGGGCCCGCCGGGCGAAGGCCGCCAGTACCGCCTCGCCGCCGGGGCGTTCGCGCAGCGAGGCCCAGTCGTCGTACGGGTCGATGAGGGCGACCGCCTCCCGGCGGCGCTTCTGGAACGTGCGGTACGCGTCGCTCGTGCTGTCCTTCGCGTAGTTGCCGAGCAGCCAGTGCACCCATTGCGGTTCGCCGTCCGGCGTGCGGACGTCGGCGTCGTCCGGCCAGAACGCCCTGATCAGATCGACATAGTTGGCCGCGGCCAGCAGCAGCGGATCGGCGGTGAGGCGGCCGGTGTCCAGCAGTCTGAGCTGCTCCAGGACGGCGAGGCTGTCCGCGTGGAAGGCGTGCTCGGCGGCCTCGATCGCCTCCGGGCCGCCGTACCGCTCGGCCTCCGGATCGTACGTGTCCAGGATCAGCCTTCTGGCCAGCCCCGAGGCGCGCAGCCCGGCGACCCACTCATTGAGCCGTGGCAGCGCCTTCGCCGTGAGAACGGCGGGGTCGCCGTGCAGCCGCAGGCGCAGCTGCGGCTGTTCCTGGTCGCGGTAGCGGAGGAAGAACCAGCGGTCGATGCCCTCGGGCGGCAGCGAGTGCAGCAGCGCCGGCAGTTCGGTGGCGATCAGCTCGTCCTGGCGCTCCGCGGCGCAGTACACGGACGCGTACAGCCACTGGCCGCCCGGCAGGTGCTCGGCCGGTGCGGGGCGCGGCGGTGAGAGCCGGTCGCGGGGCTCCGCGGCCGCGGCGGGCCGGGCGCGCTGCGGCCCGTACCGCGTGACCATGGGGAACACGACCTCGTTGCGGTGCGTGCCCAGCGGCCCGACCAGCCACCCTGCGTCCTGCTCCGCCCCGGCCTCGACCTCGTACAGCTCGGCGCCCGGCCGCCGGCCGAGCTCGCGGCGGAGCAGCCGCAGGTGCTGGGGCCGGGTGAGGTCCAGTTCGAGGCGCTGGTCGGAGAACGAGAGGCAGACCCGGTCGGGGACCCGCCACCGCGACCGCCACGCGGCGACCGCCTCCGCCCACCGCTCGAAGGGGGATTCCGTGTCGCGCACCGCGTCCGTGGCGCGCCAGCGGGCCTGCGAGAGGACCGTGCGCCCGCAGCGGACCCGGGGCAGGAACGGCAGGCTCGACGCCAGGCCCCAGTCCCACGGCCGCCAGCGCCGTACCCCGCTGAGCGAGATCTCCCGCAGGAACCGCGCGACGTTCGGGGCCTGCCACTGGGAGTCGAGCATGTGGAACGCGGTGGGGACCACCTCCCGGCCGCTGCGCCGGTCCACGACGAACAGCCGCCGGATGTCCGCGCCCACGGCGAGGTCCGCCAGATCCAGATGGCCCGGCGCGGCCGGGTCCGCGTACACCGCGACCGGCACCTTGCGCTCCAGCCACTGCGGGACCTGCGAGACGTTGCCGCTGCGGGAGTGCGAGGTCTGGTAGGTGAGCTGGGCGGGCAGGGCCTCGGGGTTCGGATGGCCCACCGAGCGGGCGAGCGAGGCGAGGGCCGCCTGCGTTTCGTCGGGCAGCAGATAGGCGAACCGCCCGAACATGCCCCCGGCGGTCTGCGAACCCGCCGTCACCACCAGCCGGAAGTCACCGGCCTGCAACGCGGCGGGGGAGTCCGCGAGGAGCTTGGTCCACAGCTCCAGCGAGGCGGGCGGGGTGCCCTCGGACCGCGACAGCGCGCGGATCACGGGGTCGGCGCCGTCGTCCGCCAGCACCACCTCGGCCGCCCCCGCCAGCATCGCCTCCTGGGCCAGCTCCGTGAGGAGCCGGTCCCGCTCGGTCTCGGTGACGGCCTCCGGCCGCGCGAACCGGTGACTCGGCGGCATGTTGTAACCGGCGGGCGCGCCCAGCCCGACGTCCGGGTCGAGCAGCTCCCGCACGGGCACGAAACGGTCCGTGCTGTACCGCTCCAGGAACGCCTCGTGGTACTGGCGCAGATGGGCCGGGCCGCTCTCCTCGGGCGCCAGTCGCCACAGCAGCCGCGCGGCCCGCTCCGCCTCCTCGGCCACCTCCCGGGGCAGCGTCACATCGGCGTCCAGCGCCAGGTCCACCTGGACGAGGCGGTCGGCCGGGCGCAGCCGCGCCATCCGGCTGGTGAGGCTCCGCCAGGGAGCGAGCCCCTGCCCGGCCTCCCGCCGGGCGTAGTCCGCCAACGCGTCTCGTACGGAACGCAGTTCGGGCAGTTCCGGCAGGGCCGTGGCGTCCGGCAGCGCCCCGAGGACGTCGAGCACGTGGCCGAGCGGGTCGGTGGCTTCCAGCGGCGGTCGCGCCTCGGTGAGCAGGATGTCCTTCTCCACCAGCTGCGTCAGCATCCGCCGGGCGGCCTCCGCCGGCGCGCCGGGAAAGGACTCGGCGAGCTGCCGCTCCAGCTCGCCGAAGCGGACCGGGCCGCTCGCCCGCTCCGCCACCAGCCGCAGCGCCGTGGTGTGTCGCACGCTCACCTCGTGCACGGTGCGGTGCGCGCGCGCCTGGTCGGCGGCGTGCGGCAGGTAAGGCAGTACGAGCCGCCGGCCGCGCACGAAGCAAAGGTTGTTGAGGGTGACGTTCAACTGCCGCAGCAGCTCCGGCCGCCGCTCCCAGTCGGTCAGCAGCGCCGTGAGCCACTGCCGGTCGGGGCGCACCGCCCGGCGGTGCTCCGCACCGAAGCGGACCTTCGCCTCCTCGCCGTCGCCGTCGGTGAACGCCGCCGTGGCGACCCCGGCCATCAGCCCGAACGGCGTGCAGCGGGCCGCCATCCGCAGCCGGTACCCGGTCAGGGCACGGGCGGCGCGCCGGAGCTCCGCCAGGCTCGGCGGGGTCGCGCCTGCCGCCTCACCGGCCTCACCGGCCTCGCTGTCGGCGACCCGGCCGAGGCCCGTGATCCGGTCGAGGTCCGTGATTCGATCGCGGTCCGCGATGTGGTCGAGGTCCGTGGTCCGGTCGAGGTCCGCGATGCGGTCGAGTACGAGGCCGAGTGACGCGCTGGAGACGCTGACGGCCTCCCGGAGGAGCGGTTCCGCCGCGGCCCGGCGCAGATAGTCGATGAGGCGGTCCGCCTCGTCGGGGGCGCCCTCCGGCACGTCCGGGCAGGTGTCGCGCGTCCGGTGCGCGGGATGGACCGGTGCTCGCAGCATCGCGAAGTCCGCACAGGCGAAAAGTGATTCGGCGTTCATGCCCGCTCTTCTCCGATCTTCCCGTTCTGCCCGATGACGCGTGCCGACGCTGAACGGCAGAGCGCGGGCGCCCCTCCCGCCGGCCTGGGAGGGACGCCCGCGGCCACAAGGACTAGTGGCAGCCCGTCTCGGGACAGGTGAAGAGGGTGCAGCCGCAGCGGGTGCAGTCGGACGTCGGCGAGATCATGGCGCCTCCATCGGGGGCGACTCCGTCGATCTCGCGGACGTCGAGGTCGAAGACGTCTTCGGTGGCTTCGAGGGTGGCGGTCGCGATGGGCATGGAAATACCTGCCTTCCGGTGAGTTTTTCGATCCCGATTGCGGAGTGATTGGCCACTCCGCTCAATTTCCACGGTGAAGTCCCGAGGCATATCCACGCAAGGGCGCGTGAGGAGGTATTACTCATGTGAGTGAATAAATACGACTGGCCGAAACAAGCTGTCCAAAAACCGCAGGTGGAAAGGTTTTGCCGAACGGTTTGCGTGCTGAATCGATTCACTGACGAGCCGTCAAGATAATCACGGAAAAATGTCGCCCGCCGAGGATTGGAATACCTTGGTGCGGGGATAATTCGCGACTCTACATGTATCCATTCTCGATTGAAGGAACATGCCGCATGCCAAAGGAACCGGACCCGCCGGCGAGTGAGGATGTGCTCTTCGGCGGTCGGCTGCACTACGCCGCCGCCGGCCACGAAATGGCCCGGCTTCGTGTGTCGTTCCTCGCGATGGCCCGCCGCCTGCCGACCCTCGTCGCCGACACCACGCGGCTCGGCTGGGCCGCCGACCGTACGGCCCTGATCGCCGTCGCCGTGGCCGAAGCCGGGCAGGGCGTCGCCGGCGCGGCCGGACTGCTCGCCACCAACCAGGTGCTGCTGCGCCTGTTCGCCGCCGTCCCCGCCCCCGACCGCGTCTACCACGCCCTGCCCTCACTGGCCCTGGTCGCCGCCGCGAGCGCCTTCACGGCCGTACTCGCCGCCGTCTCCCTCGCCGCCACCGGCCGCCTCGAACCGAAGGTCGAGCGCACCGCCACCGCCCAGCTCCTGCGCCGCGTGATCCGGGCCGAGCTCACCGCCGTCGAGGACCCGGCCTTCCGGCGGCTGGTCGACTCCGCCGAACTCGGGGCGATGGCCGCGCGCCGGATGGTCTCCCACAGCGTCGGCGTGCTCAACGCCGTGATCTCGCTCGGCGCCTCGGCCGTCGTCCTGGCCCTCCTGCACCCGGCGCTCCTCCCGCTGCTCGGGCTCATCGCGGTGCCCAAGGGGTGGGGCACCGTACGGTCGGCGCGCCGCTCGTACCTCTCGCTCCAGGCGTGGCTCGACCACACCCGCCAGCAGAACCTGCTGGCCTCGCTGCTGACCCAGCGCGAAGCGGCCAGAGAGGTGCGGGTGCACGCCGCCGGGCCGTACCTCCTCGACCACTTCGAGCGCATGACGGAGAGCTCGGGCCGGGAGCAGACCCGGCTCGCGCACGCCGAGGCGGCGACCTCCCTCGCGGCCAGCGCCCTGGCAGGCGTCGCGACCGCCCTCACCTACACCGTGCTCGCCCTGCTGCTCGTCCACCAGGCGGTGCCGCTGGCGGCCGCCGGCACCGCGGTCCTCGCCATCCGCAACGGCACCGGCAACCTGCGGCTCATGATCAGCCAGATCAACCATCTCTACGAGCAGTCGCTGTTCTTCCTCGACCTGCGCCGCGCCGTCAAGGAAGCCGAGCGCCGTGCGATCCCCCCGGGCGGCGCACCGCCGCCGTACCCGACCGAGCGGATCGTCTTCACCGATGTCGGCTACACCTACCCCGGTGCGGACCGGCCCGCGCTCGACAAGGTGAGCCTGACGATCCGGCGCGGTCAGATCGTGGCCCTCGTCGGTGAGAACGGCTCCGGGAAGACGACCCTCGCCAAGCTCCTCAGCGGCCTGTGCCTGCCCACGGCCGGCACCATCCACTGGGACGGGGTGGAGGTCTCCGAAGCCGACAGGGAGCAGATCTTCCAGCAGGTCGCCCTGGTCGACCAGGACTTCATGCGCTGGCCGTTCACCGTGCACACCAACATCGGCATCGGGCAGCCGTGGCGGGCGGCGGACCGGGACGGCATCGAGAAGTCCACCGAACACGCCGGCGCGCGGCGGCTCGTGGACGGACTGCCGCGGGGCCTCGACACACTGGTGGCACGGGAGTTCACCGGCGGCGTGGAACTGTCCGGAGGGCAGTGGCAGCGCCTCGCCATCGCCCGCGCCCACTTCCGCGACGCGCCCCTGCTCATCTGCGACGAACCGACGGCCGCACTCGACGCGCGGGCCGAGATCGAGGCGTTCGAGCAGATCCGCGCCCTGGCCGACGCGGGGCACACGATCGTGCTCATCACCCACCGGCTGGCCTCCGTGCGCCACGCGGACATCGTCCACGTGCTGCGCGACGGCCGGCTCGTCGAACAAGGGACCCCCGGCGAACTGCTGCACTCCGGCGGCTGCTTCGCCGACCTGCACTCCTTGCAGGCGGCCCAGTATCTGAAGATCTAGGAGGGGAGCGCGGGCCTTCGGGGCTCCGTGGGCGCGTTATGAGTGTTTCCGCGCGTCTACGGGCTTCACGGCACCCCTGCACTGCGGGCCGCGCGACCGCGGTCGGAGGTCGCGCGGCTGTGACCATCGGCCGCTTGGATACCGGCTGTCGGCCGCTCGGTTGCCGACTGCCGACTACTGGTTACCGGCGCAGCCGCAGCACCTGCGGGTCGTGGTCGCTCGCCTGGTCGGCGAACTCCGCGTTGATGTGCACGATGTCGTAGTCGGCCCGGCGCAGGTGACGGCTGGTCAGCATGTGGTCCAGGACCTGCGAGTTGCCCTGGTAGACATAGCCGTACCGGTCCTTCTTCGGCAGCCGACCGACCTGGTCCGTCAGGACCCCGCCCGCGGTGAGGGCCTTCAGCGCGGGTGCGAACTGGTAGTCGTTCAGGTCGCCCGCGACCACCACGTCGGCGCGCGGGTCGGCCGCCACCAGCTCCTTGACGAAGGAGTTGACCGCCTTGGCCTGTCCCAGCCGCTGCGCCTCCGACGTGCGGGCCGGCGGCTGGAAGCGGCTGTCGACGCCCTGGTCGCCGCCCTTGGAGTTGAAGTGGTTGGCGACGACGAACACCGGCCGGCCCCGGAAGGAGAACTGCCCGGCGAGCGGCTTGCGGCTGTCGTGCCACGCCTCGTCGGCGGGGGCGACGCGGCCCGGCGAGGCGGACAGGGCCGTTGAGCCGCCGCGTCCGACGACCTTCACCGGGGTGGTGGAGTCCCCGCCGGGGATGTCGGTGAAGGAGACCCGCTCGGGGTTGAAGAGGAAGACGTTGCGGATGTTGCCGCCGGGCTGTCCGCCGTCGCGGCCGTCCACGGGGTCGATCTGCCGCCACTGGTACCGGGGACCGCCGGCCGCCGCGATGGCGTCCGTGAGCTGCTTCAGCGTGCGGTCGGCGCCGACGTGCCCGCTGTCGGTGGGCCCGTCGTCGTCCTGGACCTCCTCCAGCGCCACGATGTCGGGCGCGGCGAGCTGGTCCACCAGCGCCCCCGCCAGCCGGTCGAACTTCGTCTGCGGGGTCTTGGGCGAGAGGTTCTCCACGTTGTACGTGGCCACCGCCAGCTCGTCCGCCCGCTGCTTGCGGGTCTTCTCGCGCTCCAGATGGCGGTCGGTGCGGGAGCCCAGCTCGGTGGCGGCGATGGTGTAGCCGCCGAAGTTGTCGTAGTCCAGCGGCCCCGCGGTGGTGCCGGTCAGCTCGTCGCCGACGTTCGCCGCGGGGAAGGGGTGCTGCGCGAGGGGGAGCAGCGAGCCGATCTTCACCCGGCCGCTGTTCGGGTCCCGGTAGGAGGAGTACAGCGCACCCCCGCGCGCCGTACGGGCGTGCCCCGGCTCGGCGGTGACCCACAGCTCGTGGTGGGTGTTGGTCGCGCCGATGACGGGTGCGTCGCGGACGCTGACCCGCATCCCCTCCAGCGACTCGTAGCGGTCGAGCGCGTAACGGGCCGGCCGCAGGCGGAGGCCCTCGATGGAGCCGCCCTTCGCGTCCGGCGCGTACCGGTCCGGGACGGTGGAGGGGCGCATGGGCACGGCGGCGGGCAGCGGGTTGCCAGACGACTCGACCGTCCACGCCGCCCGGGTCAGCTCGGTCACGGACTGGAGCCCGGCCGCGGCCCCGCCGGGGTAGTACTCGGTGACCGTGCCGGAGACGAGCACGGAGTCGCCGACCGCGACGGCGGGGGTGGTGGACCCCGTGAACACGAAGACCGCCTCGCTGGTCGCCGGGTCCCTGTCCGGATGCGGGTCCTGCACCCAGAAGCCGCGCGCCGAGCCGAAGGCCCGTACGGCCGTCACGGTGCCGGGCACCCCGGCCACCCGCTGCCCGGCCAGCGGCGATATGCGGGTGTCGCCCTGGATGTCGTGGATACGGACCGGGGCCGAGGCCGTGACCCGGTGGCCGTGACCCGGGGCCGAGGCGGCGGCGCTCGCGGCCGAGGGAGCCGGCCCGGCGCTCACGGCCGCGGGCGCGGCGAGCAGCCCGGCCGCGAGCGCGGTGGCGACCAGTGCGGCGACGGTCGCGGGGGCGCGCAGCGAGGTCCGGGAGGACAGAGAGGGACGAGGGGGGAGTGAGGGCAGAGGGCGGCGAGTGGGCATCTGGGGGCCTCCGGAGCGGGACGAGAGGTGCGGGGCGGCGGCTTGCGGTGTCCAGGCAGCAGCGTGTCCGCGCGGTGCGCGTCCACGCCATAAGCGTCTACGCGCGTCAATCTCTTGTGCGTGTAAGGGAGTTGTCAAGAGATTCCGGGTGTACGGGCCCCGACGGCCCCGTGAACCGCGGGAGCGGCGTCCGGTACGCACGGACCGGGCGCGGCGGTCCGTACCCGCTCTCGCCGCATCCGGAGGAAAGCGCCCCGCCGTTCCGTCTACGCTTGAGCAGCGCGCCCGAGCGAGCGGGCGCGGCCGTACCCCGAGGAGATGAACCCCCAGATGTCCGGAGACCGTCCCACCATGCCGCCGGTGCGGCTGCACTCCGACGCGGAGCTCGCGCGGGACGCGCTGTCCGCGCCCCTCTTCGCGCGCGCCGCGAAACTCGCCCGCTGGGCCGGGGACGGCACCCCTGTCGGAGCGGGCGGCGAACTGCTGGCCGAGCAGCTGCGCGGCGCCGCCGAGCATCTCGGCCTCCTCGCGGACGAGGACGGGCCCGGCTACGCGGCCGAGGCCTGGCAGCTCGCCCTGGACACCGGGCTGATCGAGTTCGCCGAGGACCCGGAGGCGGAGGAGTCGGACGACCCCGACCAGCCCGCCGGCGCCGCCGCCGCGGGCGAGGAGCTGGCCACGCTCACCTCGGGCAGCCCGCAGGACATCCTCGACGTCTGGCTCGGCGGACTGGAGACCGTACTGGCCGACGCCGCCGCCCCGGACCTCGCGGACATCGTCGACCAGATCCGTGAGGGCGGCGAGCTCGACCTCGACTCGCTCGACTGGAACCCGGAGGAGGAAGTCGACTTCCTCGACGGCGTGCTCGGCAACCTCTACCTGCTGACCGCCCTCGACGAGGGCGCGGCCGACCGGCCCGTACCGCTGCCGGCGCTGGCCGCGTCCATGATCGTCCCGGATGACATGGACGAGCCGACCGACGACATCCTCGAAGAGGTCTCCGAGGCGATGATGCGCCTCGACGACCAGTTCCGGATGCTTGAGCCGACCGGCATCATCCAGTACCAGCCCGTCGACGAGGCGCTCATCGAAGAGGTCGACGGCGAGGGGCGCATCCCCCAGGACAGCGCCGCCGAGCCGCTGGGCGAGGAGGACGTCACCCGCTACGGCATGGTCGCGCTCACCCCGCTCGGCGTCTTCGCCGTACGGGCCCGGATGCTCGACGCCGGGGTCGACGCGCCGGCCGTCGGCGACCTCGCCGACAAGGGGGCCGACGTCCTGCTCGGCGCGCTGCCGGACCACCCGGAGGGCGCCGCCCGTGCCGAGGCGGAGGCGTGGCTGGCCGGCCGCGCGCCGCTCGGCGCGGCGCGCGAGCTGCTCGCGGCCGCCCGCGGGGACGACGAGGCCGCGCCCCTGCGCCGCCTCGCCTGCCAGCAGACCCTGACGCTCGTCGGGGCGGAGGCCGAGCCCGCGCTGCGGGAGGTCCTCGACGACCCGCAGCTGGGCGGGCTCGCCCGGGTCTGGCTCGCCGAGCACGGCGCGACGGAGATTCCCGAGCCGACGGAGTCGATGATCTTCTGGCTGACCGTGGACACCATTGCTGCGCAGCTGGCGGCGGAGGGGGACACGGAGGAGCTGCGGAGCCTGGTGGAGGGGCTCGTCGGTCAGCACAATGGTTTCTTCGACGCGGCGTGGCGGGTCGAGCACCCGGCCACCGCGGAGGTGCTGGAGGCGATGGGGAGGCTGCACCCGGACAAGAAGGTGGCCAAGGAGGCTCGTAAGGCCGCGTTCAAGGCCAGGTCTCAGGCGTAGGGGGTTGGTTTGTGCGGGGGCTCGCCCCCGCTGCGGTCGCCCTCAAGCGCCGGGCGGGCTGGGTTCGGTGCGGGGCGGTTCGCAGGGGCCGCCCTGCGGGCGGTGTCCTCAATCGCCGGACGGGCTTGATTGGTGCGGGATGTTGGCGAGGCGCGCCTCGTGGTGGTGTCCTCAATCGCCGGACGGGCTGAATTGGTGCGCCGGACGGGCTGGATTGGTCCGCCGGGCGGGCTTGGGGAAGCCCGCCCGGCGGCTGAGCGGCTGGCTGTCAGCACTCGTACCGGGTCGTGTGCTTGAACGACGACGACGCGCCGTCGAAGCCGTACGTGCCGCGGTAGGCCGGTGGGTTCTGGAACTCGCCGACGATGGTGATGGTGTTCGCGCACGCGCCCTGCCCGGAGCGCTTCGCGTCCAGCCTGATCTGCTGGCCTACGTAGCCGCCCGTGATGTCCCACGGGGCGCCGCAGATGCCGGAGGTGATCCGGCCGCCGCTCACGACGTGCGGGTAGGTGTTGGGGTTGTACTGCACTTCCATGGCGAAGGTCACCGCACCGTTGTGCAGGGTCAGCTTCGCCGTCGTGGTCAGGGCGTCGGCCGAGACGTCCATGGACGGTGCGGCGAACGCCTCGTCCCTCGTCTTGACCTCGGCGCCCTGCGGGTTGACGAAGCGGTGCTCGGAGCGGCTTTGGCCCTTCTTCTTCTGGGACGACATGGTCATGGGTCCTCCGCCCGTCAGGCCAGCTGCTCGGAGATCTCGACGCGCAGCAGCGCGCGGACGTTCTCGATGTGGTTGATGACCGTCACGACGGACGAGCCCGCGAAGAGCAGTCCGAGCGCGACGTCGTCCAGCGAGGTCACCAGGGAACCGGAGTCGCCACCCGCCGAGATGTTGGTGGTGAGGATCTGGTCCTTGAACCGCGCCGTGCCCGCCGTGCCGTAGTTGACGTCGATGGTCGCGTCGACCGCCATGATCCGGCCGAGGGTCAGGTTGGTGGTCCGGCCCGTCTTCTTCACCGGGTCGCCGACGGCCACATTGGCCTTGCGGCGCCAGGCGCGCGGCGCGCCGCCGAAGTACTGCTGACGCGTGGCGTCCTGGAACTCCACCTCGCCGAGTGCGCAGTCCACCACGTTGTTCTGCTGCTCCAGCGGTGTCTGCGGGGCGAACTGGATGGTGATGAACCGGTCCAGCGTCGCGATCCGGTCCGCCGGGTCCTGGCCGCCGTCGAACACGCCGGGCTGCACGATGGAGCTGCCCCGCTGCGCGCGGTTGGAGTCGGCCAGCACGTGGTTGTTGCTGAGGATGTAGTACTTGCTCGGGATGCCGAGGCCGGGCCCCGGCGGGTCGGTGGTCGCTCCCGGCAGGAAGTCGTACACGACCGAGCCGAGCGTGCCGGCCGTCACGGTCACGTTCCCGACCGAGAAGCCGGAGGGGCACGGGCGCATCCTGCGCTTGAGGGTCTGCGGCTCGAAGGAGCCGAGTTCGCGGCTGATCTCGTCCAGCAGCGGCTGGGAGAGGCGCGACAGCGACTCGGAGGCGCCGCTGTCCGGAGCGTACGAGCCCTCCTGACGTCCGCCGCCCGACATCGGACGGCCGCCGCTCTGGCGCTGGCGCTGGGCGGCGACGTGGCCGACGGCCACGACGTCGGTCGGGGTGCCGTCGTCCATCTGATGCGGGATCATGTCCCGCTCGGTCAGCATCGACTCCGGAACCTTCTGGGTCACGAAGACCAGGACCGCTTCCTGGCCGGTGGGCTCTCCGTCGGTCCACTTCACGCCGTGGCCGAAGCCGATGACGTTGGCGACCGGTGCCTGCGGACGCATGAAGTCGGACATCGCCTGCTGGCGGGAGGAGTCGCTGACCTGGCCGCCGGTGGGTCCTCGCATCATCTCGGGTCGGCTCACGCCGAACCACCTCTTCCCCGATCCTGGGCCCGCGCGGGCATGCGGACGTTCCGTCGTTCCGTGCGCGGGACCGTGTGTGCGTGGAGCCCGGCCCTGAGGGGGGCGGGGGCCGGACTCGGTGGGAGCCGCGCGTCGCGCGCGCTCCTGACGGGTGATGCAGGTAAGGGACTGTCTATTGCCGGGGCGGTCGAAGGTCAAGGGGTTCTGCGGGCAATCATGGCATTACTGGGCAGATGCCTTTGATGATCTTCTTTGTCATGGTTCTCCGGCGGCTGCCCAGGCTGAGAAAAGGTACGGATCGTCGAATGTCGGCGTGGATGTCGTGCTCTGTTCACCCGGCGTTCGGCACGGGGCGGGAGGGTGAGCGCCGCCGCCGGCCCGCCGCCGGCCGTTGGGGCACGGCGCCGTCGAGGAGCCGGGCCGCCGCACCACCGAGCGACAGATCCGGCCATCCCTGGAGACGAAGATGACGATCAGCCGCACCAGCCCCATCGGCGACATCGGCGACATCGGCCCTGTCGATCCCGTCAGCTCAGACAGCTCGGACAGCCCAGCTGGTCCAGGCGGCCCCGTCAGCCGCAGGGACTTCGCGAAGCGGTCCGCGTACACCGGCGCCGGGGTCGTGCTCGCCGGCAGCGCCGGAGTGCTCGCCAGCGCGCCCGGCGCCCTCGCCGCGGACACGGAACAGGTCGAGGCCGGGCCTTCCGACGAGCACGACCGACGCCACGGCGGGCGGGCCGGCTACGGGCCGCTCGTCCCGGACCCGGCCGGGCTGCTCGCGCTGCCCGCCGGATTCTCGTACCGCGTCATCACCCGCGCCGGAGTCACCAAGCTGGAGTCCGGCGAGTTCACCCCGTCCAACCACGACGGCACCGCCGCCTTCGAGGGGCGGCGCGGCGTGACGCTGCTCGTCAACAACCACGAGCTGGGCGGCCCGCGCGCCAAGTGGCCGCACCCGGTGCCACTGGCCGACGGCCTCGTCTACGACCCGGCGGCCGCGGGCGGCTGCACGGTCGTCGAGGTCGGCGCCCCCGGCACCGGGCCCCAGGGCCGGGGCCATGTCGCCGAGTGGGTCGGCATCGCCGGCACCTCCACCAACTGCGCGGGCGGCTGTACCCCGTGGGGCACCTGGCTGACCTGCGAGGAGACCGAGGACAAGGCCGGGCAGAACGGCATGACCAAGGATCACGGCTACGTCTTCGAGGTCGACCCGTACGACCGGCGCGCGGCGCGCGGCCCCAAGCCCCTCAAGGCCTTCGGCCGGTACGCGCACGAGGCGGCCGTCGTCGATCCCCAGCGCGGCCACGTCTTCCTCACCGAGGACGCCGCGGGCCCGAACGGGCTGCTCTACCGCTGGGCGCCGCCGCGCGGATTCGAGCACGGGCGCGGGGAGCTGCGCCGGCTGGCCGACGACGCGGGCGTGCTCCAGGCGTTCAGGTGCTTCGACTCCGGCGGCCGGTTCGTCGACGACCTCGCGCGCGCCACGAAGCCGGGCACGGTCTACGGCGTGGACTGGGTGGACGTGCCGGACCGCGACGCGCGGACGGTCCCGGTGCGCAAGCAGTTCACGGGCGGTCAGGTCACACGCGCCCGCAAGCTGGAGGGCATGTGGTGGGGCGACGGCGGCGTCTACGTCGTCTGCTCGTTCGCCCGGCAGGAGAGCCCTGTGCAGCACGACGGGCAGGTCTGGTTCTACGCGCCGAAGCGGCGCACCCTGACGCTCAAGGTGCGGCTCGGCGTCAATCCCCGCCCGGAGCGGGAGGGCGCCTTCGACGGTCCGGACAACATCACGGTCTCGCCCTACGGCGGGCTCGTCCTCGCCGAGGACGGCGAGGGCGTGCAGCACCTCTTCGGGGCGCTCGACGACGGACGTACGTACCCCATCGCGCGCAACGAGCTCAACATCGGCACCGCGGACAAGCCCGCGTACAGCGAGTTCACCGGGGTGACCTTCTCGCCCGACGAGCGAACACTGTTCGCCAACATCCAGGAGCCCGGCATCATGCTGGCGATCACCGGCCCGTGGCGGCGCCAGGGCCGTACCCGCCGCTGACGGCCGACTCCGCCCTGCCCGGCCGTGGCCCGCCCCCGCTCCGGCTCGCCCCGCTCTGGCTCGTCCTGCTCCGGCGCATCTCCCCGCGGGAATCTTGAGCGTCCGACGATGTTGATACGGACGTGAACTCGGCACTACGGACCACCCCGCTCTCCATCCTCGACCGCTCCCGCACCCGCGAGGGACGGGAGCCGGGGGAGGCGCTGCGGGACACCGTGCGCCTTGCGGGGCTGGCCGAGGAGCTCGGGTATCACCGGTTCTGGGTGTCCGAGCACCACAGCGTGCCCGGTGTGGCCGGTTCCGCCCCCACGGTCCTCGCCGCGGCGGTGGCCGCCGCGACCTCGCGCATCCGGGTCGGCACGGGCGGCGTGATGCTGCCCAACCACCGACCGCTGGTCGTCGCCGAGCAGTTCGGGGTCCTCGAATCGCTCTTCCCCGGCCGTATCGACATGGGGCTCGGCCGGTCGGTCGGCTTCACCGACGGCATCCGGCGGGCGCTGGGCGCCGACAAGGACGCCACCCGCGACTTCGCCGACCAGCTGGCCGAGCTGACCGGCTATTTCACCGGTGACCAGCGCGTACACCCCGAGGTGCGCGCGCAGCCGGCCGAGGGGCTGCGGGTGCCGGTGTTCGTGCTGGCCAACGCCGCCGGCGCGCGGCTCGCGGCCGCCGCCGGGCTCGCCCTGGTCATCGGCGACCTCCGCGGCCAGGACCGGATGACCGACGCGATCGAGCGCTACCGGGCGGAGTTCCGTCCGTCCCCGTGGCTGGCGGCCCCGTACGTCGTCATCGCGGGCACCGTGGCCGTCGCGGAGACCACCGAGGACGCCCGCCGCCTGCTGCTCCCCGAGGCGTACTCGCTCGCCCGCTCCCGTACGCAGGGGGTCTTCCCGCCGCTGGTACCGGCCGAGAAGATCGAGGCGCTGGAGCCGCGGATGACGGCGAAGGAGCGCGAGTACTACACCTCGGCCCTGCGCGGCCAGCTGCACGGCACGGAGGCGGAGGTCGCGGCCGCGCTGGGGGACGCGATCGAGCGCAGCGGGGCCGACGAGGTGCTGGTCACCACCAGTACGTACGACCGCGAGGCGCTGCGGGACTCCTACCGGCGGCTGGCCCGCGCGGCGGCGGCCTGACCGCTGAGGGCCTGACCGCTGGGGGGCTGACCGCCGGGTGCCGGGCCCCGCTGATCGGCCCCGCCTGCCGTCCCCCGCTGATCGACTCCACCCGCTGTTCCCCGCTGATCGGCCCCGCCCGTCGTTCGCCGCTGACCGGGCCCCGTCAGGCCATGGCGGCGGCGCACCGCTCCTGGCCCATCGCCGCCAGCCACTCCCGGCGCAGCCGCTCGTACTCGCGGCGCTCCATGGAGGTCAGGCCGCCTCCGCGCCGCGCCGCGGAGGCCCACAGGGCGTGGATCGCGGCGTTCAGTTCGGCGGCGTTCAGTTCGGCGGTGTTCGGGCGTGCGGCAGCGGGGTCGGAACGGTGGGTGGGCATGAGTACAGGCTAGGGGCAGGTACTGACAACGCACCCCGATATGCGGGGTGACGGTCCGCACCCGGAGCCCTCCGGCCGCCCTCCGAGGCTCCGTTCGGCACGTGCTCGTACGGCCCGTACAGCACCTTCCGCCCCGTTGACGGCAGTTCGCGCACCGATCGGGCGAACTGCCCCGGTGTCGTAAAACCCCTGCTCACGCGCGGGTTGCCGACTTTGGCGGCGGCCGTTCCGGCTCGCCGCGCGGCGGGGCCGGCGAGGCTGCGGGGTCCGCTCCCCAACACCCTTGGACGCGACGTGTCCAAGGTCATGGGTGCGACCAACGCCACACTGTTTTACGGGCGTGAACCTGACCAGTACGGGCGTACGCGCGCGTCCGCGCGCGGTGTACCGGGGTTGAACCCGGCCCGCGAACACTCCGGACGTACCGTCAACTACCGGAGCGGCGGCGGGAGCTCCGAGCCGGGCGGCGCGAATGGCGGTCGTCGCGGCCGCTGTCGGCGGAGTCGCAGTTGCCCGGGCCGTGGCTGCCCGAGTCGCCGCCGTCCGAGCTGTTACCGCCCGAGCCGTCACCGCCCGAGCCCGCGATCGACCAGGTCGTGGCCGCCACGACCAGGGCGACAGCCGTGATCTGACGGCCCGTAAGGCTCTCGTGCAGCAGCAGAGCGCCCACACCGGCCCCGACCACCGGACTCAGCGACAGCAGGATGCCGAAGGCGCGGACGCCGACACGGCGCAGGACGGTCATGTCCAGGGAGTACGGAACGAGCGAGGACAACACCGCGACCAGGAACCCGATGCCCAGCACACCCGGGTGCGCGACCACCTCGCGCCCCGCTGTCACGGCGGCCACCGGGGTCAGCACGCACGCGCCGACGGACAGGGCGAGGGCGAGTCCGCTCGCGTCCGGGAAGCGCTGCCCCACGCGTCGGCTGAGGACCACGTAACCGGCCCGGCAGAGCGCGGCCAGGGCGCCGAGCAGCAGGCCCGCCGCCGGGAGGGCCTGCCCGGGGGCCGCCAGCAGGAGCACGCCGAACAGGGCGGGCAGGGCCGCGGCCAGGTCCCGTACGCGCCGGGAGAGGGCGACCGCCAGCGTCAGCGGACCCAGCAGTTCCACCGTCGAGGCCACGCCGATCGGCAGAAACCTGATGGCCTGGAAATAGGCGACGTTCATGGCGGCGAGCGCCAGGCCGAGGGCGGCAGCGGCCCGCCGCTGCGGCCAGTCGGTCCGCAGGGGGCGCGGCCGGACGGCCACCCACATGATCACGGCCGCGAAGAGCAGCCGCATCCCCGCCAGGGCCGTGGCCCCGACCTGGTCGTACGCGCTCTTGGCCACGGCGGCGCCCACCTGGAGGCTGCATATCTGCGCCAGCACGAGCACGAGGGGCAGACGGCGGGCGTAGTCGTTCTGACGGCCGTAGCGGCTGGAACAGCTGGAACGGCGTACGGGCATGGGGCCTCCTGGCTCGGGGAGGCCGTGAGCGGCCCGGTCGCCACCATGCTGTAATCATTCAGTGCACTTCAACCATTACGGCGGCGAGGCCGCCCGGCTGGCCGCCGCCCTGGCCAACAGCAGCGCCCCCTGGGAGCCGCACGAACTGGAACCCGTTCTGGACGCTCACGGCATAGCGGACCGCCGCCTCACCCCGGCGCGGACCCGGAGCGTCTGGGAGTGGAGCCGGCGGCTCGGCGCCTGTTTCGGGGCGCAGCCGCTCGACCGGCGCTGCGAAAGGATCAACGCACTGCTGGCGGACTCGGCCAGCCGCCCGTACATCTCCCTGCACGACGGCACCCCGCACCTGCACTACAGCTCCGAGGACGCCGATCCGGCCGCGCACATCCGGGCCGTCACCGCCGCCGGACTCTCCTACGTCGCGTGCTTCGCGTCCCCGGAGCGGCTGGGGCGGTGCGCCCGCGAGGAGTGCGACCACGTGTTCGTCGACGTCTCCCGCAACGGCCGCCGCGCCTACTGCTCCCTCAGATGCTCCAACAACGACGCGGTGCGCCGTCATCGCGCCCAGCACCGGAAACCGTCCGCGGGCCCGTAACCCCTCGCCGGTCGGACGGCGGCAGGCGCGAGGGCCGCGCTCAGCGGTCGAGTGCGGCCCTCGGATACGGCAGCCGGCGGTTATCCGGCCGATACGGCGGACGGCGGTTACACCGGCCCTCGGTTATGGCAGACGGCGGTTACAGCGCCTCGGCGGCGGGCTTGACCAGGCCGCGGACCGTACGCGCCTTGACGAAGCCGCCGATGGCCGTCATGTCCCACTCGCCGGAGAACTGGCGGATCAGCTTGCACATCAGCACGCCCGTCTTCGGCTCCGAGCCCGTCAGGTCGAAGCGCACCAACTCCTCGCCGGACTGCGCGTCCAGCAGCCGGCAGTACGCCTTCGCGACCTCGCTGAACTTCTGGCCGCTGAAGGAGTTGACGGTGAAGACCAGCCCGGTCACCTCCGGCGGGAGACCGCCCAGGTGCACGGTGATGGACTCGTCGTCGCCCGCGCCCGCGCCGGTGAGGTTGTCGCCGGAGTGCTGGATCGCGCCGTTGAGGATCTGGAGCTTGCCGAAGTAACAGGCGTCGAGCATGTTGCGGTTCGGGCCGAAGGCGATGACGGACGCGTCGAGGTCGATGTCCTTGCCGCGGAACGCCGGTTCCCAGCCGAGGCCCATCTTCACCGAGAGCATGAGCGGTCGGCCGCCCTTGACGAGCGAGACGGTCTGGTTCTTCTGGAGGCTGACCTTGCCCTTGTCGAGGTTGACCTTCCCCGTCCCGGGCGCCGGAGCGCCGGGCGCCGCCGGGGGAGCGGGCGGCGGCTGTACGGGCTGCGGGGCCTGCGCCGGGCTCGGGGCCGGTGCGGACGGGGGCGGCGGCAGCGGCGCCGCGAGCCCGGTGGGCGCGGGCGCGTGCAGGGGGGCGGACGGCTGTACGGGCGCGGGCTCGGCCGCCGGCTCCTCCACGCTCACGCCGAAGTCCGTGGCGATCCCGGACAGCCCGTTCGCGTACCCCTGACCGACCGCGCGGGCCTTCCAGGCGTCGCCCCGCCGGTACACCTCGACGACCACCAGCGCCGTCTCCGCGCCCAGCCGCGGCGGGGTGAACGTGGTGATGGCGGAGCCGTCGTCGGCGTTGCGGAGCGTCGCCGTGGGCTCCGTGCCGGAGAAGGTCGCGCCCGCCGCGTCCAGGCTCGCGGTCACCACGATCTTCTCGATGCCGGGCGGCACGGCCGCGGTGTCCACCGTGATCGAGTCGCCCGCGCCGCCGGTCCCGGCGCGGTGCGTCACGCCCGGCCCGTTGGGCTGGTTGTAGAAGACGAAGTCGTCGTCGGAGCGCACCTTGCCGTCGGGGGTGAGCAGCAGGCCCGACACGTCGAGCCGCACGGGTGCGGTGACGTCCACCGTCACGCGGGCGACGGTGAGAGGGATGTTCGAGCCGGGTGTCATAGCGGTCATGTCACGGGTAACGAGCGGCCTTGCTTTGCAGTTCCATTACTTACGCGATCCTTTCGCCGGGCCCGGTGGGGGCGTTCGGCCTGGCTGCCGTTCGGGCCCGGTTGGGGGCAGGGCGAAGCGGCAGAGCGGGGCGGACAGGGCGTGCGGCGCGGGGGCCGGTCCACCGCCCGGTCAGTACGGCCAGATCGGCGGGTTGGTGCAGAAGTGGCCGCCGAGGTGGGCGTGGTCGGGGTTGGCGGGGTCGAGTTCGCCCTGGGCGGCGACGAGGGCGGGCGCGAAGGGCTCCGAATCGTCCTGCGGCTCGTACCCGAGGGCGCGGGCGGTGGAGAGGTCCCACCACAGGCGGGTGTTGGCGGAGCTGCCGTAGACGACGGTGTGCCCGACGCCGTCGGCGGTGAGGGCGGCGTGCAGCAGGCGCGCGCCGTCGGCGGGGCTCATCCAGACCGAGAGCATGCGCACCGATGTCGGCTCGGGGAAGCAGGAGCCGATGCGGATGGACACGGTCTCGATGCCGTGCAGGTCCCAGTAGAGCGAGGCGAGGTCCTCGCCGAAGCCCTTGGACAGGCCGTAGTAAGTGTCCGGGCGGCGCGCGGTGTTCACGGGGATGAGCGCGCCGGGCCCGGCCGGGGTCGGCGCCGGGCGCGGGGTGAACCCCACGGCGTGGTTGCTGGAGGCGAACACGACGCGGCGCACGCCCTCTTCGCGCACGGCCTCGTAAAGGTTGTACGTGCCCTCGATGTTGGCGCGCAGGATTTTCTCGAACGGCGCCTCCAGCGAGATGCCCGCGAGGTGAACGACCGCGTCCACGCCGCGTACGGCCTCGCGCAGCGCTTCCTTGTCGGCGAGGTCGGCGGTGATGGCGTCCGGCTCGCCCTCGATGGGCCGCACATCGAAGAGCCGGAGCGCGTAGCCGTACGCGGGCAGCAACTCGCGCATCAGGGTGCCCAGGCCGCCGGCGGCGCCGGTGAGCAGGACGGTACGGGGAGCGGGCATGGGCGGTTCTCCTCCGAGCGGGGCGGTTGCATGTGCGGACGCCATTCAGATGTGTGGACACGCTATGGAGCGGTGGCGACCGTGGTCAAGACATCCGGAACGGGCGGCGGGAGGGGCGGCGACGGGGCGACGGCGGTGGATTCGGGCCCGCGCCTCGACGCCTCGGGCCGTGCTGCTTAGGATCACCAGTACGGCATCGCGTGTCGGTCACCGACCGGGTGAGGCATGGAGGCGCCCGTGAGATTGCCTTACGGAGGCATTCCACGTATGTCAGTCGAGTTGAATCACACCATCGTCCACGCCCGGGACAACCGGGAGTCCGCCGAATTCCTGGCGCACATCCTGGGGCTTGAGGTCGGGGCCGAGGCAGGCCCGTTCATTCCGGTGGACACCAGCAACGCGGTCACCCTGGACTTCGCCGCCATCCCGGCGGAGTCGATCGTCATGCAGCATTACGCGTTCCTCGTCTCCGACGACGAGTTCGACGCCGCTTTCGGCCGCATCAAGGAGGCCGGGATCACGTATTACGCCGATCCGCACCTGAAGCAGCCCGGCGAGATCAACCATCACCACGGCGGTCGCGGGCTGTACTTCCTGGACCCGGCCGGGCACGGGATGGAGGTCATCACCCGGCCCTACGGCAGCGCCGAGGAGTAGCCGCACCGATTCCGGCCCCGGCCTCGGTCCTTGTTCCTGCTCCTGTCCCGGCTTCGGTCCCGGTGCCGTCTGTCCGTACGGCCCGCACCGGGGCCGACCCGCGTCCGGCTCATCGGTCCGAGGGCGGGGACGAGGGCGGTGACGAGGGCGGCGGTGGGTCCGGCTCCGGAGGCGGCGGTGTGCTGCCGGTCGCCGCTCGGGCGTAGCGGCGGGCCAATTGGGCGAAGGCGCGCCCCAGTTCGGGCGGGCCCACGACCTCGACGTCCGCGTCGAATCGGCCGATGGCGGCGGCCAGGCCGGGCCATGACCACGAGCCCAGGGTGAGCCGGCAGCGGTTCGGGCCGAGTTCCTCGACCAGCCCGTCGTGGACGTAGCGGTATACGTCGGCGGCGGGCAGGTCGAGGATCACCTGGCCGCGGCAGGGCCAGTCGCCCGGGCCGCCGGGGTCGTCGGAGCCGCGGAACCTGCCTGCCACGAAGGCGGCCACGTCGCCGCCGGGCACTTCGCGCGGGGTGAAGCGGGGCCCGGTGGGGGAGCGCGGGGAGACGCGGTCGGCGCGGAAGGTGCGCCAGTCCTCGCGGTCGAGGTCCCAGGCGACGAGGTACCAGCGCCCGCCCCAGGTCACGAGGTGGTGGGGCTGCGCCCGGCGCGGCGCAGCCGTGGCGGGTCCGTCGCCGCCCGCGCCCGGCGGGGAGGCCGGGGTGTAGTCGAAGCGGAGCACCTCACGGGCGTGCACGGCCGCGCTGAGCGTCATGAGCACACCGCTCTCCACCCGCGGGCACGGCTCGGCCGTCGGCTGCTGGACGGCGGTGACCTGGAGGGTGTCGATGCGGCGGCGCAGCCGCGCGGGCATGACCTGCCGCACCGTGGTCAGTGCGCGCGCCGCGGCTTCCTCGATGCCGGCGCCGGAGGCGGCGGCGATCTGGAGCGCGACGGCGAGCGCCACGGCCTGTTCGTCGTCGAACAGCAGCGGCGGCAGATCCGTGCCGGCCCCGAGCCGGTATCCGCCGTCCGGCCCCTTCACGGCCGCGATGGGGTAGCCGAGCTCGCGCAGGCGGTCGACATCGCGGCGTACGGTGCGTGGGCTGATGCTCAGCCGCTCGGCCAGGAGCGCCCCCGGCCAGTCGCGGCGCGCCTGGAGCAGGGAGAGCAGTGACAGCAGTCGCGCTGACGTCTTCGGCATGGTTCCCATACGTTCCCACACCGACCCAAGAAGCGGCCACAACCTGTCCGCTACCTCTGCGACCGTGGTCCCGTCCACACGACGAGAACGACCAGAAGGACCCGATCACTGTGACTGCCACTACCACGTCCCCCTCCGCTCTCGACGCCGAGCGGACCGAACTGATCGCCGCGCTCGCGACCGCCCGCGGCGCGCTGACCGCCACGGTGCGCGGACTGAGCGACGAGCAGGCCGGCGAGCGCCCGACGGTCAGCGCCCTGTGCCTGGGCGGGCTGATCAAGCACGTGGCGTCCATCGAGGAAGGGTGGCTGCGCTTCGTCGTCGAGGGCCCGTCGGCGCTCCGCCACGACCTGCCCGAGGGCGTCACCTGGGCCGATCTGGGCGCCGGTACCGCACGCGAGATCCCGCGGTGGGCGATCGACCACCAGAACAACCTCCAGATGCTGCCCGGCGACACCCTGGCCGGGGTCCTGGAGAGCTACGAGCGCGTCGCCGCCCGGAGCGAAGAGGTCATCGCCTCCGTGCCGGACCTCTCGGCCGCGCACCCGCTGCCGGAGGCCCCCTGGAACGAGCCGGGCGCGGTGCGCAGCGTGCGCCGGGTGCTGATGCACGTCATCGCGGAGACCGCCCAGCACGCGGGGCACGCCGACATCCTGCGCGAGTCGCTCGACGGGCACACGGCAGGCTGACGGGCGCAGGCCGGCCGAGGCGGGCCACCGCCCGCCCCGGTCCGTCCCGCCCCTGGCCCGTCCCGCCTCGTACTCGTACCGGGGCGGGCCATCTCGTACGCACGTACGTACTCGAAAGGAACAGCGCCATGACCGTCGTCCTCGACTCCCGGGCGCTCAACCGCGCCACGCTCGCCCGGCAACTGCTGCTCGACCGCGCCGGCCTGCCGGCCCTCGACGCCGTCGCGCACCTCGGCGGCATGCAGGCGCAAGAGCCGCAGGAGCCGTTCGTGGGGCTCTGGTCGAGGCTGCGCGCGTTCGACCCGGCGGAGCTGTCGGAGCTGCTGGCCGGGCGGCAAGTGGTACGGACCCACCTCATGCGCCGCACCGTCCACCTCGTCACCGCCGCCGACGCCCTGGCCTGGCGGGCCCGCCACGACGCCATGCTGCGCCAACGGGTGCTCGGGAACTACCGCCGCGAGCTCGACGGCGTCGACCTCGGCGAACTCGCCGCGGCGGGGCGGGCGGTGCTCGCGGACGGCGAACCCCGCTCGATGACCGAACTCGCGCGGGCGCTCGCCGACCGCTGGCCGGAACCGGGCCCGCGGGCGCTGGGCGAGATGCTGGTCGCGGCCCTCGTCCCCGTGGTGCAACTGCCGCCGCGCGGGCTCTGGCGCACGAAGGGCGGGGTGCGCAACGTCCCGCTCTCCTCGTGGCTCGGGCGCGAGATCGACCCGCCGGCGGTGGACGGGACCGACCCTGTGGGCCAGGCGCTGGTACGGCGCTACCTGGCCGCGTTCGGCCCCGCCGCCACGGCCGACCTGCGCGCCTGGAGCGGCCTCGCCGGGCTGCCGGCCGCGGTCGCCGCGCTGCGCGAGGAGTTGGTGAGCTTCCGCGACGAGCGGGGCCGGGAGCTGCTGGACCTGCCCGACGCGCCGCGCCCCGACGCCGACACGCCGGCCCCGGTGCGGTTCCTGCCCGCGTTCGACAACGCGATCCTCGGCTTCCAGGACCGCGGCCGGATCATCGACGACGCCCACCGCGGCCTCTCGGTCACCGGCGCCCGCGTCGTCCTCGTCGACGGACGGGCCGCCGCGACCTGGACCGCGAAGGACGGCACGGTGACGGTCGCCCCGCTGCGCGCCTTCTCCCGAGCCGAACGCGCCGCCGTCGCCGAGGAGGGGCAGGCCCTGGCGTCCTTCCTCTCGGACGGGGAGAGCGACCGGGTGGCGATGGCCCCCGCCACGTCCGGCTGAGAGCCCATGGAACGGGAAGAACGGGCCGTGCCGCCGTCGGCGCATCGGGCCCGCCGCCGGGCGTCGGGAGCCTGCGGTCAGTCCGCGTCCTGGGCCGTGTCCAGGGCCGTGTCCATGGCCGCGACCCGGGCCGTGTCCAAGGCCTCGGCGGGCAGCGCGCCGCGTGGGCCGATGGCGTCGGCCACGCCCAGGCAGGTGCCGTCGCGGAAGATGCCGAGGTCGTAGTGGACGGACTCGGCGTCGGCGGAGCGGACCGTGAGTCCGATCTCGTAGTCGCCCGGGTAGGTCACCTCGCCGAGATACTGAATCCGGTACGACCAAGGGGGCAGATCCGGCACCGGGCCCGAATCCCTCGTCCCGGCCGCGTGCATGGCGAACGCGGCGACGGCTTCGTCGTACCAGGTGGCCTGCGCCTGGAAGTTGACGTGCTGGTTGGAGTCGACGTCGCCGATCCGGGAACGCAGCGGGGCCCAGCGCGCGTAGTGGGCATGTCGCAGGCGCTCCGGGCGTGGGCGGGCAGCGGCCGGCGATCCGGCTTCCGGCAGTTGCAGTTCGGCGAGGTCGGCGGCCAGTTCGTCGGGAAGCCGGAGCGGGCCCGAGCTGTCGGCCAGGACGACGGTGGCGCCGCCGCTCCCCACCTGCTTGTCGCCGGCCATGATCGCCTGTGCGAAGGTGAACGAGGAACTCCCGATCCGGCGAATGCCGGTGTGCACCTGTACGCGGGCGCCGGTCGGGCCGGCCGGGGCGAGCCGGTCGACGCCTTGGCCGACGAGCAGGATCTGGAACGGGCCCAGTCCGCCCGTGCCGACGAGGCGTTCGAAGCGGCGCAGCCGCAGCCGGATCCGGGCGTCTTCCAGCCAGCGGGCCATGCCGATCGTGCTCGCCGAGCCGTCCCGGCCGAGATCGGCCTGGCGCACCCGGACGTCTATCGGAACGCCGAGGCTCTGATCATCGGGAGAGTTCATGCGCGTTGACCTTAGTTGACCTCAGGGGGAGGCCAATTCCGCGACCAGCCGGCTCGGACGGTGTTCGCCCGTACCGCGCGAGCAAGGCACGGACAAAAGCAGCGCGACGCCCGGCACTTGACCGGCTCCGGCGGGCTGCCTTAGCGTGGCCGCGTTCAGAAATATGGACACCAATCAGAAACGTGCACGTACACGCCAGGGAGAGCCCGTGACCTCTGCCGCACTCGCCGAGCGCCTCGACGGCCTGCTGTTCTTTCCCGTGACCGCGTACGGGCCCGACGGCGGGCTCGACCTCGCGGCGTTCCGCGCGCATGTGCGCGCGGGCGTCGACGCGGGCGCGGCGGCGGTCTTCGCGTGCTGCGGCACGGGGGAGTTCCACGCGCTGACCGCGGAGGAGTTCCGCGCGTGCGTCGCCGCCGCCGTCGAGGAGGCGGGGGGCCGGGTGCCGGTCGTCGCCGGGGCCGGCTACGGGACCGCACTCGCCCAGCAGTACGCCCGGCATGCCGAGGAAGCGGGCGCGGACGGCCTGCTCGCCATGCCCCCGTACCTCGTCGTGCCCGGCCAGGAAGGGCTGCTGCGGCACTACACCGCACTCGCCGAGGCCACCTCCCTCGACGTCATCGTCTACCAGCGCGACAACGCGATCTTCACCCCCGAGACCGTCGTCGAACTCGCCCGCACCCCCGGCATCATCGGCCTCAAGGACGGCCACGGCGACCTCGACCTGATGCAGCGCATCGTGAGCGCGGTCCGCACCGAACTCCCCGGGCAGGAGTTCCTCTACTTCAACGGGCTGCCCACCGCCGAACTCACCGGCCTCTCCTACCGCGCCATCGGCGTGCGCCTGTACTCCTCCGCCGTCTTCTGCTTCGCGCCCGAGATCGCCCTCGCCTTCCACCGGGCGTTCACCACGGGCGACGACGCACTGGTGACCAAGCTCCTCGACGGCTTCTACGTACCGCTCGTCGAACTCCGCAACCAGGGGCGCGGCTACGCCGTCGCGCTCGTCAAGGCCGGGGTCCGGCTCGGCGGCCTCGACGTCGGCGAGGTGCGGCCCCCGCTGACCGAACCGACCGCCGCCCATATGAAGGAACTCGCCGAACTCATCGAGCGGGGGCGGGCGTTGCTGGCGGAGGCGGTCCCGCCGAAGGCCGCGAAGTGATCGCCTCCGCGTTCCTCTACCCCTGGGACGTCGTCGGCGACCCGGACGCCGCCCGCCGCGTCGCGGACCTCGGCGTCCAGCGCGTCACCCTCGCCTCCGCCTACCACTCCACCCGCGCCCTGACCCCCCGTCACCCGAGCCGCCGCATCGTCACGGCCCGCCACTCCGCCGTCCTCTACCCGCCGGACGCGGACCGCTGGCGGGGGCGCGAGCTGCGTCCGTACGAGCAGTCGTGGGCGGCCGGGGCCGATCCGTTCGCCGAGGCCGCGGAGGCGCTGGCCGCAGCGGGGCTCGACGTGCACACCTGGGTCGTCCTCGCGCACAACTCCCGCCTGGGCGAGGAGCATCCGGCCACCTCCGTGCGCAACGCGTACGGCGACCGCTACCCCTGGGCCCCCTGCATCGCCCGGCCCGAGGTCCGTACGTACCTGGTCGACCTGGCGGCGGAGGCGGCGACCCGCCCCGGCACGACCGGGACCGACCTGGAGTCCTGCGGCTGGTACGGCCTGGCCCACCTGCACGCCCACGACAAGATCGGCGGGGTGGGGCTGGACGGCGCGGGCCAGTACCTGATGTCGCTGTGCTTCTGCGACGTCTGCGCCGCGGGCTACTCCGAGCACGGCGCGGACCCCGAGGAACTGCGCGCCGCGACCATACGGGCCCTGCGGCCGTATTGGTCCGGCGAGACGGCGGGCGCGGCGGACGGGACGGGCAGCGCGGCCGACCGGGCGGGGGAGTGGGCCGAGGTGCGCGAACTCCTCGGCCCGGACCTCGCCGAGGCCGCGCGCGGCTGGCGCGACTCCGTCGCGGCCACGCTCCAGCGGGAGTGCGTGGCGGCCGTACGTGCGGCGGCGGGGGCCGGCCGCCCGGATTTCCGCGTCATGCTCCACGCCGACCCGGCCCCGCACCGCTGCGGCGCCAACGCGGGCGTCGTCCCCGCCGACGTGCTCGCACACGCCGACGGCGTCGTACTCCCCTGTACGGGCCCCGACGCCGCCCGCGAAGCGATCCTGCGCCCCTTCGCCGGCCACGGCGCCACGGACCGCACTCTCGCCGCCAACTTCACCGTCGTCTCCGGCATGGGCGGCAGCCCCGCCGCCCTCGCCGACGACGCCGCCCACGCGGCCTCACTCGGCGCGAACGAACTGCGGCTCTACCACGCGGGGCTGGCCTCCGACGCCGACCTCGCGGCGGTACGGGCGGCGTTGCGGCGCCTCGGCTGAGCCCCGGCGCCCGGTCAGCCGCCCGACCGCAGGGCCGGTTCCGGGAGGGTGGCGAGGCGGCGGCGGTGTTCGGCCCGCAGGGCTATCGCCGTGGCCAGCGCGCCCGCTCCCTCCCAGAGGCCGACTCCTATGAAGGGCGTGGGGGCGCGTCCGGAGAGAACGGCGAGGGTGAAGACGGCGCAGGTCAGGAGGCGGAAGGGGACGGTCCAGATGAAGAAGGCGCGCCAGTTGGCGAAGGCCGCCAGCACGTAGTACACGCCCATGTTCAGCGCCGCCATCGACGACGCCGTGATGAACGTACGCGTGTGGTCGACCGGCGCGCGGTGCGCGGAGCCGAGCGGTTCGAGCCCCATCGCCGCTATCAGCGACTCCGGAGCGACGAGCCCCACCACGCCCAGCAGCGCGGCGAGGGCCCCGAAGACCGCCATGGTCCAGCCGGACGGTGAACGGGGCGTACGAATCGGCGGGAAGCCGGACATGAGGGGTACTCCAGGGCGCGATCGGCATGAAGAGCGGACCGCAACTCCCCCTTGCGCGGCCCGCGTTGATGTGCAGACCTTACGGCGTGCGGTTGACAGCCGTGCTACCGGGCGGCCACCGGCGCGGAGCGACGGTCTCGCACCGCCGTCACGTGCCGTATCTGGTGAGTTCACGGCCGCCTGTGGGGTCCGCGACCACCCGTCGCCGTCGGACCGCCCGCCTCCGCACCGTCGGGCCAACCGCCTCCGCACCGGCGGGCGCCGCCGTCGCCTCGGCGGCATGAGCGGAGGCCGGGTCCCTCCACTGGCGGGTCGGGGATCGAACACTTAACGGCATGGCGCGTACCGACCGGGGGCGGGCGAAGCGGCCATGGTGCGGTCGTGGCCCTGATTCACTGAACGCATGGATCCACGACCGCCGCGGCGGGACGACGAGGACTACGCACTGCTCCGGCGGCTCCGCTCGCGCCGCCGCGAACCCCACCCCGACACCATGGCGTTCGTGGAACGGCTGCAAGCAGGCGTGTGCACGCGCCAGCCGAAGCCGATGACGACGGCCGACTTCATCCGGGCGATGCCGGCCGGCGCGACCGGGGCCCAGATCGCGGAGATGACCCGGTACTTCGAGGAGATCGAATCCTCGATCAGGCCGCCGACCCCGTACGAGAGCGCCGGCCACCACAAGAAGGTCCAGCTCTGCGCGGCCGAACTCGACGAGGCCGCGGCGCGCCTCGGCCGCCGGCGGGGCGCGGCGGACCCGCCGGTGTTCGCGCTGATGGAGTTCGGCCACGTCAACGCGCGTACGATCCGGGCGCCCCACACCGGCGACTCCATCGTGCTGGTGGACACCGAACTGCTCCAGTTCCTCTTCCTGTTCAGCAAGGCGGTGGCCCTCGCCGTGCCCACCGGGTCGCCGGCGCCCGACGGGTGGCTCACGTACGCGACCAGGATCGACGACGTCCGCGCGCACCTGCGGAGCGACGGCCGGGCCCTGGCGCGCTTCTCCGACGTCGTGCTCAGCTATGCGATGACGGGCCGCGCGTCGCACGCCGAGGCGTACCGCGTACCGCTGGGGACCGAGCGCCTCTACGGCATCATCATGCGGGCCGCGCAGACCTTCGTGCTGGCCCACGAGTACGCCCATGTGCTGCTGGGGCACCTCAGCGACGGGCGGCGCGACGCCTCCGGCGCCGACGGGGAGCGCGTGGCCCAGTCGCTGTGGTCGCTGGCGCTGGAAGGGCACGCCGACCGCGTGGGGCTCAACCTCACGCTCGACGTGATGCGGCGGCAGGGCTATGACCACAACTTCACCTACTGGGGCGTGGAGCTCTTCTTCCACGCCAACGAGATCGCGACGGAAGCGATCTCGCTGCTCCGCTCCGGACACGAGTGGCGCGGCCTGAGCGACGGCGAACGCCATCAGCGCGCGAGCGTCAACGCCCGGAGGACGATCCTGAAGGCGCTGTTCGCCGCGGAGATGAAGCAGGCCGTCGGCGACGAGGCCGCGTTCGAGCGCGTCTGGAACGAGACCGAGACGGGGCTGGACGTCGTCCACGAGATCGTGCGGGCCCTCTGGACCGCCACCGTGCCGATGTTGAAGAAGGCGCACGCCGCGGGCGCTCGCCCGTCCTCCGCCTGGGACGGCTAGGCGAACGATCAGGTGAACCAGGCGATCAGGTGAACCAGACGGCCAGGCGATTCAAGGGAATCCAAGGCAATTCAAGGCAATCCAAGGCGACTAGGCGAACCAGTCGACGCTCAGCGAACCGAGCACCATCGCCAGCGACACGTAGGCCATCACCACCGCCCGCCGCAGATCCCGGCACGCGCGGCGCAGCCGGTCGCGGCGCCGCGCGGTCAGTTCGTCCACCGTCGCCTCGGCCAGCCTGCGGGCCGGGAATCCGTAGGCGGCGCGCATCGCGGAGAAGCCGCCCGCCGCGCTGACGGCGACCGCGAGCAGCAGCAGCGCCCCGGCCGCGATCTTGCCCGCCGTGTCCAGGGAGGCCGCGTCGCCCGGGCCTCTGAGCGCCGCGACGACCGTCGTCAGGCCCACCAGGCCGCCGAGCCCGGTGCGCCACTTCTC
This sequence comes from Streptomyces sp. NPDC050610, assembly GCF_040654875.1. NCBI lineage: Bacteria > Bacillati > Actinomycetota > Actinomycetes > Kitasatosporales > Streptomycetaceae > Streptomyces > Streptomyces sp. NPDC050610. The sequence continues at coordinate 34,366 of NZ_JBFAIV010000023.1, forward strand.
GGCCTGTTCGCGCACCGCTTCGAGTTCGCCGACCCGCAGTTCCTGGAGTTCCTCCGCGCGGCGCAGTTCGCTCGGGGTGGCGTCCGGCCCCGGGCTAACCCTGACCATGGGGCTCTCCCCACTCGACGTTCAGCGTCCAGTAGGCGCCGCAGCCCTCGCCGTTCGGGGCGCCGGGGTGGTGGCCGCGGCAGCGGCAGTAGACCGTGACCGCCCGTTTGGTGAGACCGGCCGCGGCGGCCCGCAGCACCCTGTCGAAGAGCCGGTCCCGCAGCGGCGCCCAGTTCGCGTCGCGGTAGGACACGATCGGTTCCCGGAACGAGGCCTCGTGCCGGCATCGCACGCACGGGCCTTCGATGAGGATCTCCTCCGGATCGCGCTCGTCCGGCAGGAGCCGCACCAGCGCCGTGTCGGCGGCTGCCCGGTTGTAGGAGGGGAGGTGCGTCTCCTGGTACGGCAACGGCTCAGGGGGGTTGGTCACCCGGGAATCGTAGCCAGGCACGCACGGTGACGAGGGTGATTCGCCGTCGATCCGGCGTCATCCGCCGTGTCCCGTGCGGGTGTTCAGAGCCGCCGCGTCGCCAGCGTCAGGCGGTCGCGGGCGTCGAAGAGCGCGTCCTTGATCATCTGTTCGTGGGCCGGGGTCAGCCGGGCCACCGGGACCGAGCAGCTGATCGCGTCGCGGGCCGGGGTGCGGTACGGGATGGCGATGCCGAAGCAGCGCAGGCCCAGGGTGTTCTCCTCGCGGTCCACGGCGTAGCCCTGTTCGCGGATGGTGCGGAGCTCCTCGATGAGCTGTTCGCGGTCGGTGATGGTGTGCTCGGTGAGCGGCGCCAGGGACTCCGGCAGCAGCTTGCGGACCTGCTCGTCGGTGCAGGTGGCCAGCAGCGCCTTGCCGAGGGAGGTGGAGTGGGCGGGCAGCCGGCGGCCGACGCGGGTGAAGGGGCGCAGGTAGTGCTGGGACTGGCGGGTGGCCAGGTAGACGACGTTGGTGCCGTCGAGGCGGGCGAGGTGGATGGTCTCGGTGGTGTCGTCGGAGAGCCGGTCGAGGGTGGGGCGGGCGGCGGCCACCACCTCGTCGCCGTCGATGTAGGAGGTGCCGACCAGCAGGGCGCGGACGCCGATCCCGTACCGGGTGCCGGTGGCGTCCGTCTCGACCCAGCCCAGCTCGACCAGGGTGCGCAGCAGCATGTACAGGCTGGACTTGGGGTATCCCACGGCTTCCTGGACGGCGGCGAGGCTGTGCATGCCCGGCTGTCCGGCGAAGAATTCGAGCAATTCGACCGTGCGGACCGCGGACTTGACCTGGGCTCCGCCCGTCTCGGCAGCTGACATCGCCCTTGACCCCTCTGTTCGGCCCGCCATAGAGTCCCCAGGATATTCACCATCAGGGACAGCGTTCAGCATATCGAACAACACCCGGTGTGCGAACCGCAACCAGCAGGAGGAGGAGCCCGCGGTGGCAGCACCAGTGTGGAGCGTCGACCCCCGGACCGGGAAGCAGTACGAGCAGGTCGCCGAGGAAGCGGGCCCGGCCGAGGTGGACCGCGCCGTACGAGCCGCGCACGCCGCCCGCACGGCGCTCGCCGACCGCACCGCGCGGGCCGCCCTGCTGCGCACCGCCGCCGGCCTCCTCGACGGGGCGGGCGAGCGGCTCATCGCCGCCGCCGACGCGGAGACCGCGCTCGGCGCGGGCCGCCTCACCGGCGAACTGGCCCGCACCTCCTACCAGTTCCGCGCCTTCGCGGACGCCGTGGACGAAGGTGCCTTCCTCGACATCATCGTCGACCACGCCGACCCCTCCGCCCAGCCCGTGCCCCGCCCCGACCTGCGCCGCTACAAGGTGCCGCTCGGCGTCGTCGCCGTCTACGCCGCCAGCAACTTCCCGCTGGCCTTCTCCGTGCCCGGCGGCGACACCGCGAGCGCGCTGGCCGCCGGCTGCCCCGTCGTCGTCAAGGCCCACCCCGACCACCCCGCCACCTCCGAACTCTGCGGCTCCCTGCTGCGCCGCGCCGCCGTCGAAGCAGGTCTCCCCGAAGACGTCGTCACGGTCGTGCACGGCTTCGACGCAGGCCTCGAACTCGTACGGCACCCCCTGGTCGCGGCCGCCGGGTTCACCGGCTCGGTACGCGGCGGCCGGGCCCTGTTCGACGCGGCCGCCGCCCGGCCGCGCCCCATCCCCTTCCACGGCGAACTCGGCAGCCTCAACCCGGTCGTGGTCACCCGCGCCGCCGCCGAGGAGCGCGCCGAGCAGATCGGGACGGGGCTCGCGGGGGCCATGACGATGGGCGTCGGCCAGTTCTGCACCAAGCCCGGCCTCGTCCTGGCCCCGGCCGGCGAGGCGGGCGACCGGCTGCTGAAGTCCCTCGCCGACACCGTCGGCGGCGCCGGCGCGGGCGTCCTGCTCGACGCCCGGATGCGGGACGCCTTCGCCGAGGGCGTACGGGAACGGGCCGAACTCCCCGGCGTGCAGGCCCCCGTGGTCCCGGGCGCGGCGGGCGAGCACACCGTCGGCGCCGGGTTCCTCGCCGTGCCCGCCGACCTCCTCGCCTCCGGCGGCCCGTACGGACTCCTGCTGGAGGAGTGCTTCGGCCCCGTCACCGTCGTCGTCCGCTACGCCGACGACGCGGAGATCGGCGCGGTCCTCGCGCAGCTGTCCGGCAACCTCACCGCCACCGTCCACCTCGGCGCCGAGGAGGCGGAGGGGGCGGGCCAGGGCGCGGAACTGCTCGCCGCGCTCGTACCGCTCGCGGGCCGCGTGCTCGTGGACGGCTGGCCCACCGGCGTCTCCGTCACCGAGGCGCAGCACCACGGCGGCCCGTACCCGGCGACCACCTCCACCTCCACCTCCGTCGGCGCCACCGCCGTCGAACGCTGGCTGCGCCCCGTTGCCTACCAGGGCGCCCCGGCCGCGTTGCTCCCGCCCGAGCTGCGCGACGGCAACCCGCTGGGACTGCCCCGCCGCGTGGACGGCCGCCGCGAGAGTTGAGCGCCTGTGTCTAAGCCGCCCGGCGCACGATCAGCTGGACCCTGAGGTCCGTGCCGCCGTCGAGCGTCGGCGTCACGTCCCGGCGCTCCTCGGCCACCGAAAAGCCATGGCGGCCGAAGAGTTCGTGGAACCGCTCCAGCGGCTGGTGCTGGAAGGTCCCGCCGTCCTCGATGCGGAAGACGCCGTACGTGCCGGTGCTCGCCTCCTGCGCGCGGTAGCGGGCGCGGCTCCGCTCGTCGGTCTGGAGCGGTATGTCGCTGACGTACACCGCGCCGCCGGGCCGCACTAGCCGGGCCAGCTCCGCGACCGCGCGTTCCTGCGCGACCGGGTCGGGGGCCGAGGTGAGGACGGCGAAGAGGAGCGCCCCGTCGAACGACGCGTCGGCGAACGGCAGCGGCAGCGCGCGCAGCCGCGTCAGCCGCAGCTCCGGGTGGTCCGCGAGACCGCGCGCGACGAGCGCCGCCGACGGATCGACGCCCCGCACGTCGCGGTACCCCAATTCGGTGAGCTCCAGGACCAGTCGGCCGTACCCGCAGCCGTAGTCGAGAATCCGCCCGTCCACGGGCAGATGGGCGGCGAGCAGCTCCCGATCGAGCGGATGGGTGAAGGTGTGGGCGGCCCCGGTGGACTCCCAGTACTCGCGCGTGCGTCCTGTCTGCCGTACGTCACGGGGATGCGTCATGCGCCGGGAGGCTACCGGCAAGCGCACGGCTCGGGGAGTGCGCCCGGTGAGGGTTCGTACGGGCGTACGGACGCCTCTCGCGCCGCCACCCGCTTGGGGCCGGTGCCGGGCGTAGCAAGGGCCGTATAGGTGCACACTGGACATATGTCCCAGGAGAACGCCCCGGTGGACCGTGTCCACGCCGAGTTGCGGGCACGGGTGCTCGACGGCACCTTCCTCAGCGGCGCGGTGCTCTCGGTGGAGGCCGTCGCCGACCGGCTCGGGGCCGACGCGGACCTGGTGCGGGAGGCGTTCCGGCGGCTGAGCGACGAGGGCTACCTCCAGTTGGTCGCCGAGCGCGGCGCGCTGGTGGCGCCCGTATCGCTGGGCGAGGCCCGGTGCGTGCTGGAGGCGCGGCTGCTCATCGAGCTGTTCGCGCTGGACACGGTGGCCGCGCGCGGCCACAACGAACTGCGCCGGCTGGGCGAGCGGCTGCACGCGCTGGAGGACGAGGTGCCGGCGGGCCCGCCGCTGTCGTCCGTGCAGGCCCTCGTCATCGGCCGCGCCTTCCACGCCGGACTCGTCGAAGCGAGCGACAACCCGGTCCTGGCCTCGATGCACGCCGCCCTCTGGGGTCAGGGGCTGCGCGTCTCCGCCGCCTCGATCGTAGGCCCCGGCCACGCGGCGGACGATGTCGCGGAGCACGAGGCCATCGCCCTGGCCATGGGCGCGGGCCACGGCGCCGAGGCCCGCGAGCTGCTGCACCGGCACATCTCGGGGGTGCTGCGCCGCCTCGGCCTCGGCGACGAGTTCACGCTTCCCAGGCCGGCGGGTTCGTAGGGCTACTGTGCCGCCGCCCAAGTGGGGCACAGATTGCCCTCCACGCGCGCGAGCAGCCGGGCGAGTTCGCGGCGGTCGTCCGCGTCGAGGCCGGCGAGCGTCTGCTCGTCCAGCTCCTGCCGGACCCGCTCGACCTCCGCGCGCAGCGCGTGGCCGGCCTCGGTCGCCTCGACGCGCATCGCACGGCCGTCGGCCGGGTCGGGGGTACGGGTCACCAGCCCGGCCTGCTCCAGGCGCTGCACCATCCGGGTCACCGTCGACGCGTCCAGCGCCAGCGTCCTGATCAGTTCCGCCTGCCGCTGGGGGCCCCGGTCCCACAGCAGCAGCATCAGGAACTCCTGGCCGGGGTGGAGGCCGGCGCGGCGCAGCAGGCGGCCCGCCGCGGCGCGGTGCAGCCGGGCGATCCGGGGGATGACGTGGCTGGTCACGAGGGGTGCGGCGGTGAGCGTGGCGGGGGAGTCCGGACAGGGAACGTCGTCGGTCGGTGTCATGACGGGCCTCCACGGCGTGCGGGCGGCGCTGCTCGGCTTTCGAGGCGCTCGCGCTCGTCCCCAGATTACGTTGGCCGGCCAAGGAATGCCGCGCGGCATCCCGCGGTTATTTGGTCGGCCGACCAAACGAACGCTGGAGGAACCCCGTGACCACCGCCTTCGACCCCATCGACCTCGGCGCTGTCCGCCTCGCCAACCGCGTCGTCATGGCCCCCATGACCCGCAGCCGATCCTTCGGGCCGGGCGCGACCCCGACCGATTCCGTCGCCACCTACTACGCCCAGCGCGCCTCGGCCGGGCTGATCATCACCGAGGGCACCCACCCCTCCGTCGTCGGCCAGGGCTACCCCGACACCCCCGGCCTGCACAGCGCCGCCCAGATCGCCGCGTGGCGCAAGGTCACGGACGCCGTGCACACGGCCGGCGGCCGGATCTTCGTCCAGCTCATGCACACCGGCCGGATCGGCCACCCCTCCCTGCTGCCGGACGGCCTCGTTCCGGTGGGCCCCTCCGCCGTCCCCGCCGCCGGGCAGGCCTACACCCACGACGGCCCGAAGGACTTCGTCACCCCGCGCGAACTCACCGAGGACGAGATCCACGCGACCATCGCCGACTTCGCCGCCGCGGCCCGCAACGCGATCGCCGCCGGGTTCGATGGCGTCGAACTGCACGGCGCCAACGGCTACCTCATCCACCAGTTCCTCGCCCCGAACACCAACCGCCGCACCGACGCCTGGGGCGACTCCGACGAGAACCGCGTCCGCTTCGCCGTCGAGGCCGCCCGCGCCGTCGTCGCCGAGATCGGCGCCGACCGCACGGGGCTGCGCATCTCGCCCGGAAACCCGTACAACGACATGGACGAACCCGCCCCCGAAGCCCTCTACACCGCCCTCGTCAAGGCCGTCGACCCGCTCGGCCTCGCCTATCTGCACGTCGCCGAGGGCCGGGACCGCGAACTGACGACGGCCCTGCGCAAGCTGTTCGGCGGCGTCTTCCTGCTCAACCCGGGTACGGGCGACCGCCCCACCGGCGCGGAGGAGCTGTCCCTCGTCGAGGACGGCACCGCCGACGCGCTCGCCTACGGCGCGCTCTTCCTCGCCAACCCCGACCTGCCCGCGCGCCTCGCGGCCGGCGGCCCGTACAATGCGCCCGACCGGGCGACCATGTTCGGCGGCGCGGACAAGGGCTACATCGACTACCCCGCGCTGACCGACTGACCGACTGACCGACTGACCGACTGACCGGCTGACCGGTGACCGGCCCTTCGAGACGCCCGTACGCATCAGCCAGGACGCGCCTCCGCACGCCTCTCCGCCCGCCGTACGCGCCCCCGGTCCGGCGAACGACCGTGGACGCGGCGGCGGGCCGCCTTGCATAGTCGCCACCATGGAGAAACTTTCGACCACGCACTTCGCGCCGGAGACGACCTACCTCAACACCGCCTCCGCCGGCCTGCTGCCCGCGCCCGCCGTCGCCGCCATGGCCGGAGCCGTCGAGGACACCGCGGCCGGCCGCTCCCTCACCGTCCACTACGAGGCGGTCGAGGCGGCGCGCGCCTCGTACGCCCGGCTCGTCGGCGTGGCGGCGGAGCGCGTCGCGGCGGGCGGCTCCGTCGCCGTCTACGCCGGACTGATCGCCCAGTCCCTGCCGCCCGGGTCCGAAGTCCTCGTGGCCGAGGGCGACTTCAGCTCACTCGTCAACCCCTTCCACATGCGCCCCGACCTCACCGTGCGCACCGTGCCGCTGGAGAAGCTCCCCGACGCCGTACGGCCCGGCACGGCCCTCGTCGCCGTCAGCGCGGTGCAGTCCGCGGACGGCCGGATCGCCGACCTCGACGCCGTCGCGGCCGCGGCCGGGGCCCATGGCGCCCGTACGTTCATCGACGTCAGCCAGGCGGCCGGCTGGCTGACGCTGGACGCGAACGACTACGACTACACGGCGGCGGTCTGCTACAAGTGGCTGCTCTGCCCGCGCGGCGCCGCCTTCCTCACCACCCCCGCCGATCCCACCGACCCCGCCGTCACCCCGCTCACCCCGTCCTTCGCCGGCTGGGTCTCCGGCGAGCAGCCCTGGGACAGCTGCTACGGCGCCGTCGAGGAACTCGCCCAATCCGCCCGCCGCTTCGACGAGAGCCCCAGCCTGTACTCGTACGTCGCCGCCCGGCACTCCCTCGCCCTCATCGAGGAGCTCGGCGTCGACGCCATCGGCGCCCACGACCGCGCCCTCGCCGACCGCTTCCGGCGCGGACTGGCCGGGCTCGGCCATACGCCCGTCCCGGCCGAGGGCTCGGCCATCGTCTCCGTCCCCGGCCTCGGCGGACACGCCGCAGACCTCGCCGAGCAGGGCATCCAGCTCTCCAACCGGGCCGGAAACCTCCGCGCGGCCTTCCACCTCTACAACACCGAGGCCGACGTGGACCGGCTGCTGGAGGTGGTCGGAACGGACCGAGCGGGTAGGACGCAGTGATCGCCGAACCCGGCCGGTCAGCACGGACGCCTACGAGGAGAGCCACCATGCAGCACGCACGCACCGAGCCGGACCCGACCGCATCCCCCGACCGCATCCTCGAAGTCGGTCTGGGCTTCCAGGCGGCGAAGGTCCTGCTCAGCGCGGTCCGCCTCGACCTGTTCACGGTGCTGGCCGAGCGCCCCATGCCGTACGAGGAGCTCCGCGCCCGGCTCGACCTGCACCCGCGCTCCGCCCGCGACTTCCTGGACACGCTCGTGGCGCTCGGCATGCTGCACCGCACCGGCGGCGACCTCACGGGACCCGAAGGCCGTGACGACACCGACGGTTCCGACGGCCGCGAGGGTTCCGACGGCCGCGAGGGCGGCTATGGCACGTACGCCAACACGCCCGCCACCGCCCGCTACCTGGACCGCGGCCAGTCCACCTACATCGGCGGCTTCCTGGAGATGGCGGACAGCCGCCTGTACGAATTCTGGGGCACCCTCTCCGAAGCGCTGCGCACCGGAGAGCCGCAGAACGAGGTCAAGAAGAGCCAGGAGGGCGGCGACCTCTTCGACGCCCTCTATGGGGAGTCCTCCCGGGTCTCGGAGTTCCAGCAGGCCATGACCGGCCTCTCCGCGCGTTCCGCCCACGCCCTCGCTGATGCCTTCGACTGGTCCGGGCGCCGCACCGTCGCCGACATCGGCTGCGCCGAGGGCGCGCTGCTCACCCAGCTGCTGCGCATGCGGCCCCACCTGTCGGGCATCGGCTTCGACCTGCCGGCCGTCGCCGGCAACTTCCACCGCCGGCTGGAGAGAACCGGCCTCGCCGACCGCCTCTCGTTCACCGGCGGCGACTTCTTCACCGGGCCGCTGCCCACCGCCGACGTGCTGATCTTCGGCCACATCCTGCACGACTGGGACCTGCCCACCAAGCGCATGCTGCTCCGCAAGGCGTACGAGGCGCTGCCCGAGGGCGGGGCCGTCATCGTCTACGAGTCGCTGATCGACGACGACCGGCGGGAGAACGCGACCGGGCTGCTGATGAGCCTCAACATGCTCATAGAGACCACGGGCGGCTTCGACTTCACCGGCGCGGACTGCCGCCGCTGGCTGGCCGAGGCCGGGTTCCGGGAGAGCCGGGTACGCCATCTGGCGGGGGCCCAGGCGGCGGTGGTCGGCGTCAAATGACCGTACGCCGGTGGGCGGCCCCCCGATCGGGGAGCCGCCCACCGGCGCGTCACATCACACGGTGTCGGCGCTACTCGCGCGCGGTTGTCACTTCACAGGCGTGAACGGGGCCCGCGCGCCGATGAACGACGGGCGGGGGACCGGCGCCGCGAAGGGCTCCACCGCCGGGTTCTCCATGCTGTTGAAGACGATGAAGACATTGCTGCGCGCGAAGGGCGTGATGTTGTCGCCCGACCCGTGCATGCAGTTGCAGTCGAACCAGGTCGCCGAGCCGGCCGGCCCCGTGAAGAGCTTGATGCCGTGCTGCTCGGCGAAGCCGGTCAGCGCCTCGTCCGAGGGCGTCCCCGCGTCCTGCATCTTCAGCGACTGCTTGTAGTTGTCCTTCGGCGTCTCGCCCGAGCAGCCCAGGAACGTCCGGTGCGAGCCCGGCATGATCATCAGGCCGCCGTTGGTGTCGTAGTTCTCGGTCAGCGCGATCGAGACCGACACGGTCCGCATGTTCGCCAGCCCGTCCTCGGCGTGCCAGGTCTCGAAGTCCGAGTGCCAGTAGAAGCCACTCGCCCCGAACCCCGGCTTGACGTTGATCCGGGACTGGTGGACGTACACGTCCGAGCCCAGGATCTGCCGGGCGCGCTCCACCACCCGTGGATCGCTGACCAGGCCGGCGAACACCTCGCTGAGCCGGTGCACTTCGAACACCGACCGCACCTTCTGCGACTTCGGCTCGACGATCGAGCGCTCGTCGGCCCGTACGGCCGGATCGGCGATCAGCCGGTCGAGCTCGGCCCGGTAGACCTCGACCTCGTCCGGAGTGATCAGCCGCTCCACCGACAGGAAGCCGTCCCGCTCGTAGTCCCGCAGCTCCGCCGGGTCTATCGGCCCCGGCGCCCCAGGGTCGGACCACACCACCGGGTCCTGGCGCTGGGTGGTCACCTCGCTCGTGCCACGGGTGGGGTACAGGTCAGTGGTGCGCTCGGGGGCGGTGGTCATGATCTCTCCTCTCTTGGGCCTGCGGGGCTCTGGCTTCAGCTGCTGACGGTCTCCGGAGTGGCCTCCTCCTCGGTGAGCAGCGGGTACACGCCGTTCTCGTCGTGGTCCTCGCGGCCGGTGACCGGCGGGTTGAACACGCAGACGCAGCGGAAGTCGGTCTTCGGGCGCATGGTGTGCTTCTCGTGCCCGTTGAGCAGGTACATGGTGCCGGGCGAGATCCAGTGCTTCTCGCCGGTCTCGTCGTTGGTGAGCTCGGCCTCACCCTCCACGCACAGGACGGCCTCGATGTGGTTGGCGTACCACATCGACGTCTCGGTGCCGGCGTAGAGCGTGGTCTCGTGCAGGGAGAAGCCGACCCGCTCCTTGGCCAGCACGATGCGCTTGCTCTCCCAGGTGCCGGTCGCCGCCTTGACGTGCCGGTCGGTGCCCTCGATGTCCTTGAAGGATCGGACGATCACGGTGCGGTGCTGCCTTTCTCTCGTACGTACATACTGCGCTCGTCGCGCCTGGCGCGCTCACCGCGCGTACTGCGGTCAGGCGGTCTCGTTGACCGCTCGGGCGAGGGTCCGCAGACCCTCGTCCAGCTCTTCGGGGGTGACGGTCAGCGCCGGGAGGAGCTTGATGACCTCGCTCTCCGGGCCGGACGTCTCGATCAGCAGGCCGAGTTCGAAGGCGCGCCGGGCCACCGCCGAGGCGCGCGACTTGTCGGTGAACTCCAGGCCCCAGACCAGGCCGCGGCCGCGGTACTCGGCGCCGAGCCGCACGTGCTCCTCGCAGATCGCGCGCAGCGCCTGCTCGACCTGCTCGCCGCGGGCGAGGGTCTGCTTCTCCGTCTGGCCGTCGGCCCAGTAGGTGTCCAGGGCCGCGGCGGCGGTGACGAAGGACGGGTTGTTGCCGCGGAAGGTGCCGTTGTGCTCGCCCGGCTCCCAGATGTCCAGCTCCGGCTTGAAGAGGGTCAGCGACATCGGCATCCCGTAGCCGCCGATGGACTTCGACAGCGTCACGATGTCCGGGGTGATGCCCGCCTCCTCGAAGGAGAAGAAGGCACCCGTACGGCCGCAGCCCATCTGGATGTCGTCGACGATGAGCAGCATGTCGCGGCGCTTGCACAGGTCGGCGAGGGCCCGCAGCCACTCGGGCCGGGCGACGTTGATGCCGCCCTCGCCCTGCACCGTCTCGACGATGACGGCGGCGGGGGTGTTCAGGCCGGAGCCCTGGTCCTCCAGCAGCCGCTCGAACCACAGGAAGTCGGGGACGCGGCCGTCGAAGTAGTTGTCGAACGGCATCGGGGTGCCGTGCACCAGCGGGATGCCCGCGCCGGCCCGTTTGAAGGCGTTGCCGGTGACCGCGAGCGAGCCGAGCGACATGCCGTGGAAGGCGTTGGTGAACGACACGATCGACTCGCGGCCCTTGACCTTGCGGGCCAGCTTGAGCGCGGCCTCCACGGCGTTGGTGCCCGTCGGGCCGGGGAACATGACCTTGTACGGCAGGTCCCGCGGGCGCAGGATCATGTTCTGGAAGGACTCCAGGAACGCCCGCTTCGCGGTGGTGCCCATGTCGAGGCCGTGCGTGACGCCGTCCCGCGCGATGTAGTCGATCAGCGCGCGCTTGAGCACCGGGTTGTTGTGGCCGTAGTTGAGGGCGCCGGCGCCGGAGAAGAAGTCGAGGTAGGTGTGGCCGTCCTCGTCGTACATGTAGCTGCCCTGGGCACGGTCGAAGACGGCGGGCCAGCTGCGGCAGTAGCTGCGCACCTCCGACTCCAGGGTCTCGAAGACGCTCAGGGCGGGCGGGGTGATGGTCACAGCGTTCTCCTGGGAGACGAATCGCGAGGGGGTGAGTGAGAAGCGATGGGGGTGTGCCGGAGAGGCGGGGCCGTGTGCGGCCCGGCCGCCGCGGCGCGGTCCGGGCTCGGACCGCGGCGGCGCGGGGCCTTCCTCAGACCACGATCGGCCCGATGCGGTGCAGCACCTCGGGCTCGTGCCCGGTGTCCGGGAACAGTCCGGCGTCGAAGAGGACTTCGTGCTCCACGCGGGCGCCGTGCCGCTCGGTGAACGAGGCGAACAGCCGGTTGGAGGGGGCGTTGTCCTTCGTGATCGTGGTCTCGACCTCGTCCACGCCGGGCTCGCGGGAGGTCCGCTCCACCAGTCCGTCCAGCAGCGCGGCGGCGAGCCCCCGGCCGCGGTGCGCACGGTCGACGGCGATCTGCCAGACGACGAGAGTGCGCGGGCGCTCGGGGCGTATGTAGCCGGTGACGAAGCCGACCGGCTCGCCGTCCTCGGAACGGGCCACCGCCGAGGTGGCGGCGAAGTCGCGGCACCACAGGAGGTAGCTGTACGAGGAGTTGAGGTCCAGCACCTCGGAGTCGCGGGCGATGCGCCAGATCGCGGCTCCGTCCTCCAGGCATGGAGTGTCGAGCTTGAGCCCCTCCGGCATTTCGAGAAATTCGCAGCGGGCACGTGCAAGGTCTGCTTGTGCGGCGGTCATGCGGATTGAATTTACCGAGCTAAATTCGAAATTGCATCGCGGGTAGGGGTTACGTCGGATGCGCATTTGTGTTAACGCGCGGGGGCTCGCGAGCGCGCGGATCTCCTGCAAGATGTTGGGGTTTGTCCGGTATTTTACGGGCGATCCGGGCGTGTTGTGGAGTGTGTCACATCTGCGTAACGGTCTTGAGATTCCCTGGAATTACGCCATCTGGCGTTAGCGGAATCTTGGTGTTTAAGGTCCGGGAAAGCGGGCAGAAGAATCCGGGAAGCTGCGCTTAATAGGATTCTAGGGATGGAATAAGTAATTCATCAATAGGGATAGGGGTGCCGGTTACGGGAAGGGGTCGGTAAGGCTCGCCGGAGAGCCGTGCCGGAAAGGCGCGCCGGAAAGAACCGGGACGGCCCCGGGGAGGGCTCGGGAGAGACTCGGGAAGGCTTGGCGCACCCTGGCGCCACTGCTCGCGGGCGCCCTACGCATACGCGCGTTCGGGCTCGTACAGTGCCGTCCATGAGCGATAGCGCTGTGCTGCCGGGGGTGCCGGTGTTGCACATCAAGGGGCGGGTGCTGGTCGGCGCCGAGGACGTACGCGACGAACTGTGGGTGGTCGACGGCCGCATCACGTACGAACGGCCGCGCGGCGCGCGCGGGACCACCGTCATCGAGGGCTGGACGCTGCCCGGCCTGGTCGACGCCCACTGCCACGTCGGCCTCGACGAGCACGGCCCGGTCGACGCCTCGACCAGCGAGAAGCAGGCGGTGACCGACCGCGACGCGGGCGCGCTGCTGCTGCGCGACGCCGGCTCCCCGTCGGACACCCGCTGGATCGACGACCGGGACGACCTGCCGCGCGTCATCCGCGCGGGCCGGCACATCGCCCGCACCCGCCGGTACATCCGCAACTACGCGCACGAGATCGAGCCGGAGGACCTCGTGGCGTACGTGGCGCGCGAGGCGCGCAACGGCGACGGCTGGGTCAAGCTCGTCGGCGACTGGATCGACCGCGAGACCGGCGACCTGTCGGCCTGCTGGCCGCGCGGCGAGGTCGAGGCCGCCATCGCGGAGGCGCACCGGCTCGGCGCGCGCGTCACCGCGCACTGCTTCGCGGAGGAGACGCTGGCCCCGCTGGTCGAGGCGGGCATCGACTGCGTCGAGCACGCCACCGGGCTGACGGAGGAGACGATCCCGCTGTTCGCGGAGCGCGGCGTCGCCATCGTGCCCACGCTCGTCAACATCGCGCTCTTCCCGAAGCTCGCGGACGGCGGCGAGCGGAAGTTCCCGCGCTGGTCCGCCCATATGCGGCGGCTGCACGAGCGGCGCTACGAGACGGTGCGCGCGGCGTACGACGCGGGCGTGCCGGTCTACGTCGGCACGGACGCGGGCGGCGCGCTGGCCCACGGGCTGGTCGGCCAGGAGGTCGCCGAACTGGTCAAGGCCGGCATCCCCGCCGCCGACGCGCTGCACGCCACCGCCTGGGGCGCCCGCGAGTGGCTCGGCCGCCCGGGGCTGGAGGAGGGCGCCCCGGCCGACCTGGTCGTCTACGGGACGGACCCGCGTGCCGACGTACGGGTGCTGGGGGCGCCGGACCGGGTGGTGCTGCGGGGGAAGGTGATCCGCTGAGCGGAGGCGGCGGGGGAGGCGCGGGGCGCGGGGCGGAGGCGACGGGCGCGGAGGCGCGGGCGCGGGGGCGCGGGCGAGGTGGGCCGCGCCGTCGATCGGTGGCCGGTCTCCGACGCGCGATGGCCGGGCTCGTCGCGGCCGGGGCTACTCCGAGCGGCGGGACGAGCGGGCCATCCAGGCCGCCACCAGGGCGCCCGAGATGTTGTGCCAGACGGAGAAGACCGCCGCCGGCAGCGCCGCCGCCGGACTGAAGTGGGCGGTGGCCAGCGAGGCGGCGAGGCCGGAGTTCTGCATGCCGACCTCGAAGGCCATCGCCTTGCTGCCCGGCCTGCCGAGCCGGGCCAGCTTTCCGGAGGCGTAGCCGAGTGCGAGGCCCAGACCGTTGTGGAGTATGACGGCGACGAAGACGAGCGCCGCCGCGTCCATGATGAGCTGCGCGCTGCCGGAGACCACCGTCAGCACGATGACGGCGATGGTGGCCGCCGAGATCCATGGCAGCACACGCAGTATCTTGTCGACATAACGACTCGCCGCCAGCCGGACCAGCACGCCCAGCAGGACCGGCGCCAGCACCGTCTTCAGGATGTCGGAGACCATCGCCCCCGCGTCGACGTGCAGGAACTGGTCCGCGAGCAGCAGCGTCAGCGGCGGCGTGACGAGCGGCGCTACGAGCGTCGAGACCGTCGCGACCGACACCGAGAGGGCCACGTCGCCGCGCGCCAGGTAGGTCACGACGTTGGAGGCCGTGCCGCTCGGCGCGCAGCCGACCAGGACCACCCCGGCCGCGAGCTGCGGCGGCAGATCGAGCACGGTGGCGATGAGCCAGCCCAGTCCCGGCATGATCACGTAGTGCGCCACCAGCCCGATCGCGACCGCCCACGGGCGCTTGGCGACGGCCGTGAAGTCCGGCAGCGTCAGGGTCAGCCCCATCGAGAACATCACGATGCCCAGCAGGTACGGGACCGCGGGCGCCCAGCCCGTGAAGGGCGAGGGGAGGGCCAGCCCGAGTACCCCGGCCGCTACCACGAGCAGCGGGAAGACCGTTACCGCGAGGCGTGCGGCCCGGTCGGTGGCGGGGGAGTCGCCCGCGGGAGAGTCGCCCGCGGGGGCGGCTGCTGTCGGGGTCTCGGTGCGCTGGTCCGTCTGCTCATGTGACACAGAACGGCACTTTAGCGATGACCCGCGTATTTCGAACAAGTGGTTCCGCATCGTGGACTGGACTGGACTGGACTGGCATGGCCTGGAGCGGACTGGACCTGATGGGGCTGGGCTGGACGGGGTGGGGGTGCGGCGGCTTAGGTGACGGGATGTGACGTGAGCGCTAGGAGAATCGAATCCAGATGCGGAAACCACCCTTTGGAATGAACTGACGCCAGGTAGCTGTCCGTTCACCCTAGGTGCGTCAAACATGACGGGGTCGATGCCGTCGGCGCGCGATGTCCCCCATTGGCAGCGCCGACGGCTCCATGCCTCATGTGGGGGTTCCACACACATGCCCAGCACCACCAACTCTCCCTTCGGCCTGCCCGTACGCCGTCTCGCGTCGGTCGCCGTGGCCACCGCGCTCGCCGCCGGACCGGCCGTCCTCTCCGGCGCCGCACCGGCACAGGCCGCTCCCGCCACCGGCACCACCGCGACCGGTGACGGAAAGCCCACCGGTGACGGAAAGCCCACCGGTGACGGAAAAGCCACCGACGCCGGAAAAGCCGCCGGAGGCGGCAAGTCCACCGGCAAGGGCAAGGCCGGCGCGGTCGTCCTCCGGGCGGGGCTCGACGTCTCGCTGCTCAACAAGGCGATCGAGGTGCCGCTCACCACCTCCCTGAACGAGGTCCACGCACCCGCCGAGGCGTCCAAGACGGCGCTCAGCGTCACCCTGGACGGCGTCGACCGGGGCAACCCCGTCAACGTGCTGCGCGCCGACGCCGCCACGGCCCGCGCCACGGCCGACCGGCACGCCGCGCGCGGGTACGCCGACCTCGCGCACGCCAAGGTGCACGTACCGGGTCTGCCGCTGCTCTCCCTCATCGAGGTCCGGCAGGTCACGTCCAAGGCCGTGTGCGAGGCGGGCCGCAAGCCGACCGCCTCGTCGAACGTCCTCGGCGACGTGTCGGTGCTCGGCAAGAAGGTCGCCCTCTCGGCGGCCGGTACGACCAAGGTGGACGTGCCGGGCGTCGGCGAGGTCCGGCTCGACCTGTCGAAGACCTCGACCACGTCGCGCACCGCGGCGGCGACCGCCCTCGAACTCGATGTCGCGGTCAATCCGCTCAAGCTCAACGTGGCGGACGTGAAGGGCAGAATCACCCTCGCCCAGGCCACCTGCGAGTCGCCCGAGGCCACCAAGGCCCCGAGCCCCTCCGCCCCCGCCCCCAGCACCCCGGCCGGCCCGGCCCCCAAGCCCCAGACGGGCTCCGGCCACGCCCCCGCCGACCTCGCCGAGACCGGCGGCAGCTCCCTCACCCCGTACCTGGCCGGCGGCGCCGCCCTGCTGGTGGCGGCGGGCGCCGGCACCCTCATCGCCCTCCGCCGCCGGTCCGCCGCCGCAGGGGGACGCGGCTGAGGCCGACAGCGCGAAGCGCCGGAGGGGTCCGGGACCGTCGCCCCTCCGGCGCCAGGAACGACCGGGTCGCGGCCGATCCGCCGCAACCCGGCCGTTCCGTAGCGGCTACCGTCCGCCGGGCACTTCGAGGCCGCCCGTCACCCCTCGCCCAGCGCCTTGGCCAGTGCCACCGCGAAGCGGTCCGTGGTGGCGCGGTCGCGGACGGCCAGGCGGAGGTGGTCCGGGCCGAGGCCCGGGAAGGTGTCGCCGCGCCGGGCGGCGAAGCCCAGGTCGCGGAGGCGGGAGCGGACGCGGGCGGCGTTCGGCAGGCGGATCAGCAGGAACGGGCCCGACGCCGGTTCGTACACCCGCACCTCCTCGAACTCCGCCAGCCGCGCCGCCAGATGGGCCCGGTCCGAGGCGATGCGGTGCGCGGCGTGGCCGGCTTCCGCGAGGGCCGGGGGAGCGCTGCACGCCTCGGCCGCCGCCAGGGCCGGAGTCGACACCGGCCACAGCGGCTGCGCGCCCGCCAGTGCGGAGATCGTGCCGGGTGCGGCCAGCGCGTAGCCGATGCGCAGCCCGGCCAGCCCCCAGGTCTTGGTGAGGCTGCGCAGCACGACCAGGCCGGGCAGGTCCGTACGGGCCGCCAGGGACTCGCTCTCGCCCGGCACCGCGTCCATGAACGCCTCGTCCACCACCAGGGTCCGCCCCGGCCGGGCGAGCCGGGCGATGTCGTCGGCCGGGTGCAGTACGGACGTGGGGTTGGTGGGGTTGCCGATGACGACCAGGTCGGCGTCGACCGGCACCGCCTCCGGCGCGAGGCGGAACCCGTCGCGTTCGTCGAGCAGCACCCGCTCCACGTCGTGGCCCGCGTCCCGCAACGCGGCCTCCGGCTCCGTGAACTGCGGGTGCACGACCACCGGCCGCCGGGCCGGCAGGGCGCGCGCGATGAGGACGAACGCCTCCGCGGCACCCGCCGTCAGCAGCACGCGCTCGGCCCCGAGCCCGTGCCGCACCGCCACCGCCGACCGCGCCGCGCCCCCGTCCGGGTAGGCCGCGAGAGCGTCCAGGGAGGCGGCGATCCGCTCCTTGAGCCAGACCGGCGGGGTGCCGGACCGCACATTCACCGCCAGATCGGTCAACTCCGCCCCGCTGCCCCGCACTTCGGCATCCCCGTGGTGCCGGAGATCGTGCGTCGGCGCTGCCTGGCTGTCCGCCGTCGTCCTACGCATGAGCACCCACCGTTTCCTCGTAACGCCCCACGACCAGTTCGACCAGCTCCTCCGCAGGACCGATCGCCTCCGCCGCGACCACCTCCACCTCGGGATGGGCCGCCGCCCACCCCTCCGTCTGCATCCGCATCCGGGCCGGCAGCGCCCCGGGGAAGAGCACGTACGGCAGCACGACGATCCGCCGCGCACCCAGCCGTACGCAGCGGTCGAGCCCGGAGGGCACATCGGGGGCGGCCAGCGACACGAACGCCGTCTCCACGCCCGCGTAACCCCGCCCCTCCCACAGCAGCCGCGCCGCCCGGTGCGCCTCGGCGTTGGCCTCCGCGTCGGCCGACCCACGGCCCACCAGCAGCACCGTCGTCGCCGCCCGGTCCGAGGGCGTACGGGCCGCCTCGCCCAGCGCCTCGTCCAGCCGCCGCTCCAGCACCGCCAGCAGCCCGGGCTCCGCCCCGAGCGGGCGGCCGCAGGTGTAGCCGACGCCGGGGTACGGGGCCAGCGCGCGCTCCAGCGCGGCCGGTACGCCGCCGGGGCCGCCGTCGCCCGGCCCGTCCGAGGCCAGCGCGAGCGGTACGGCCGCGATGCGGCCGGCGCCCTCCCCGACGAGGGCGGCGACCGCCTCGTCGAGCTGCCGCGGGTCGCGCCGCCCCACGGGAGCGCCCGCGACGGCGCCCCCGGGGGCCCGGCCGCTCACCGCCCGTACGACCTCCCGGAACGCCTCGGCCTCCGCCTCGTCGGGGGTGCCGTGGCCGGCGATGAGCAGCGCTGGCGGGGTGGTCACTCGATCTCCTCCGTGCTGAATCATGCTGATTCCGTACTTGATGGGACTTCGCGCTCCGGGACGCGGCTCCTGCGGGCGGTACGGGCAGGGGTACGGGCGTACGGCCGCCCCCAGACGTTACTTTCGGCCCGGCGTCCCCGTGCGGGCAGGTCCGTCTCGTTCGACGCCCGCGCCGCGCGCGACGGCACAGGTCACCCTCGCGGGCCCGGCCGCCGGAGCGGACTTCCGCTTGCCCACCACGAGCGCGCCGCCCGCCCCAGCCGCGAGGAGCGCCGCCGCCTCGGCCACGCTCGGCGTGCCAACGGCCGCCAGCGCCGCGCCCGACGGATGCGGTACCTCGACGCGGGCCAGCGCCTCGGCCGCGTACCCGCGCAGCTCCACGCCGAGGCGCGCGGCGGCAGCGACCAGCCCGGCCTCGGCCGTCTTCGTCTCGGCCGTCGCCAGCGCGGCGACCTCCTCGGGGCCGATCCCCGCCTCGGCCAGGGCCCGGCCGATCAGCCCGAGCACCTCCGCCGCGTCGGCCCCGCTGGACGCGCCGAGCCCGACGAAGAACGAGGGAGCGTGGCCGGGCGTCATGACGGGCTCCTCTCGTGCGGCGGAAGGGGATGGAATCGCGTTCGTCGGACATGCGGGGAAGGGCCGGGGTCAGTAAGCAGGGATCAGCACGTGGCGAAGCCGAGACAGTCAAGAGAAGAGGTGCACCCGTGCCGGTGGTCATAGCCTTGGGGGCGTTCCTGATGACGCTGCTCGGCGGCTGGACCGCCCAGCGCGTCACCGACCGGCGGCACCTGATACTCGGGCTCGCGGGCGGCCTGATGCTCGGCGTCGTCGGACTCGACCTGCTCCCCGAGGCGCTGGAGGCCGCCGACCGCGAGGTCTTCGGCGTCCCGGCCGCCCTGCTCTGCTTCGTGCTCGGCTTCCTCGCCGCCCACGCCGTGGAACGGCTGCTCGCCGTCCGCAAGGCCGCCCACGGGCTGGACCCCGACGAACGCGTACCGCAGGTCGGCCTGACCGCCGCCACCGCGATGGTCGGGCACAGCGTCATGGACGGCGTCGCCATCGGCGCGGCCTTCCAGGTGGGCGGCGGGGTCGCGGCGGCCGTGGCGCTCGCCGTGATCGCCCACGACTTCGCCGACGGCTTCAACACGTACACGATCACCAGCCTGTACGGGAACGCGCGGCGCAAGGCGGTCCTCATGCTCTGCGCGGACGCCCTGGCCCCGCTCGTCGGCGCGGCCTCGACGCTGCTGTTCACCCTTCCGGAGCAACTGCTCGGAATCTACCTCGGCTTCTTCGGCGGCGTACTGCTCTACCTCGCCACCTCGGACATCCTCCCCGAGGCCCACCACGACCACCCGGCCCTGTCCACGCTGGCCTGCACGGCGGCCGGGGTGGGCTTCATCTGGCTGGTCGTCGGCCTCGCCGCCTGAGAGCGCCTCGGCACACGCGGCCGCCCGTACGGTCACCGGCGCGGCCCGGCCGCGCCCGACACGAACCGCCCCGCCGTCCCCGGCGCGCCCGCCCAGTGCACATGCAGATACGAGGCGTGCACCGAGCCCTGTACGAAGCCCTCCACGCGCCGCTCCGGGTGGGTCAGCCCCCACGCCGGGCCCGCGCCCGCGCCCGGCTCGATCACCGTGCGGTGGAACTCGTGCCCGCGCACCCGCTGCCCGGCGGCCGCCAGCGGATTGTCCGCCACGGCCACCGCCTCGCGGTACCCGAGCGTCAGCCGCTCCGACATCCGCGCGGCGGCGGGCAGCACCCCGCACATCGGCTTGTCGTCCAGCGAGCGCGCCAGATACAGCAGCCCCGCGCACTCGGCGGCGATCGGCGCCCCGGACGCGGCCAGCTCCGCCACGGACTTGCGCAGCCGCTCGTTCGCCGACAGCTCCGGCGCGTACATCTCGGGGAAGCCGCCGCCGATGACCAGCCCGCCCGTACCCGGCGGCAGCTCCTCGTCCCGCAGCGGGTCGAAGGGCACGACCTCGGCCCCGGCGGCGGTGAGCAGTTCGGCGTGCTCGGCGTACGAGAACGAGAACGCGGCGCCGCCCGCCACGGCCACCACGGGCCTGCCGGCCGGGGCGGTCCCGGGGCCGCTCGCGCCCGGCAGGCCCGCCACCGGTGTGCTGTCCGTCCCCGCCACTCCCGACGCCGCCGATGCCGATGCCGACGCACCGTCCGTTCCCGCCGCACCCGAAGCGGCCGCGGGAGCCATCGCCCCCCGGGCTTCCTCCGCCGGGTCCCACGCGCTCTCCGTCAGCGGGGGAGCGCTGCGCGCCAGAGCGAGCAGCGCCTCCATGTCGCAGCCCTCGCGGATCTGCGCCGCCTGCGCGGCCACAGCCTCCAGCGCCTCCGCGTGCCGCTCGGCCGCCGGTATCAGGCCGAGGTGGCGGCTGGGCGTGCTCGCCGTCCGTACCCGCCGCAGCGCGCCGAGCACCGGGACGCCCGCGCCGTCGAGCGCCTCACGCAGCAGGTGTTCGTGGCGGTCCGTGCCGACCTTGTTGAGGATGACGCCCGCGAGCCGCACCTCCGGGTCCCACGAGGCGAAGCCGTGCACCAGCGCCGCCACCGACCGGGACTGCGAGGACGCGTCTACGACGAGCACGACCGGCGCCCGCAGCAGCTTGGCGACGTGCGCGGTCGACGCCAGTTCGCCCTGGCCGCTGGCCCCGTCGAAGAGCCCCATCACGCCCTCGACCACCGCGAGGTCGCACCCGCGGGCGCCGTGCAGGAAGAGCGGCGCGACCCGCTCCGGACCGCACAGGTACGCGTCCAGGTTGCGTCCCGGCCGCCCCGTGGCGAGCGCGTGGTAGCCGGGGTCGATGTAGTCCGGGCCGACCTTGTGCGGGGAGACCGCGAGCCCGGCCGCCGCGAAGGCCGCCATCAGGCCCGTCGCGACGGTCGTCTTGCCGCTCCCGGACGCCGGGGCGGCGATGACCAGGCGGGGGACGGCGCGGGGGGCAGTACGGGGGGCATTCACCACTCGATGCCCCGCTGGCCCTTCTGGCCGGTGTCCATCGGGTGCTTGACCTTCGACATGTCGGTGACCAGGTCGGCGAAGTCGATCAGTTCCTGCGGCGCGTTGCGGCCGGTGATGACGACGTGCTGGGTGCCCGGCCGGTCGCGCAGCACCGACACCACCTCGTTCACGTCCACCCAGCCCCAGTGCATCGGATAGGCGAACTCGTCGAGCACGTACAGCTTGTACGTCTCGGCCGCCAGGTCCCGCTTGACCTGCTCCCAGCCCTCGCGCGCGGCCTCCTCGCTGGACGCCATGTCGCGCTGCACCCACGACCAGCCCTCGCCCATCTTGTGCCAGGCCACGGCCCCGCCCTCGCCGCTCTCGCCGAGCACCTTCAGCGCGCGCTCCTCGCCGACCTTCCACTTCGCCGACTTCACGAACTGGAAGACCCCCACCGGCCAGCCCTGATTCCAGGCCCGCAGCGCGAGCCCGAAGGCGGCCGTCGACTTCCCCTTGCCGACCCCGGTGTGTACGAAGACCAGCGGCCGGTTGCGGCGCTGGCGTGTGGTGAGCCCGTCCTCGGGCACGACTGACGGCTGTCCCTTGGGCATTACGCGGCCTTCCGTGAGTTCTGTACGGTCCGGACGAGCGCGGAGACGCTGTCCGCGCGCAGTTCGTCGAGGGTCACCGCCGGGCCCCGCAGCTCGCGCGCCAGCTGACCCGCCAGCCCCAGCCGCACCGGCCCGGCCTCGCAGTCCACGACCACCGAGGCCGTGCCGCCGCCGGCCAGCAGCCGCGCCGCGCGGGTGGCCCGTACGACCGGCTCGGGCCCGCCGGTCGCCCGGCCGTCGGTCACCACGACCAGCAGCGGGCGGCGCGAGGGGTCCCGCATCCGCTCGACGCGCAGCACCTCGTGCGCGGTCAGCAGCCCGGCGGCCAGCGGCGTCCGGCCGCCGGTCGGCAACTGCTCCAGGCGCGCCGCGCCCGCCTCCACCGAGGACGTCGGCGGCAGCGCGACCGCGGCCCCCGACCCCCGGAAGGTGACCATGCCGATCTTGTCGCGGCGCTGGTAGGCGTCGAGCAGCAGCGACAGCACCGCGCCCTTGACGGCGCTCATCCGCTTCCGGGCCGCCATCGACCCGGAGGCGTCCACGACGAACAGCACGAGGTTGCCCTCGCGCCCCTCGCGCACCGCCTCCCGCAGATCGTCCCGGCGCACGACGAGGCCCGTCCCGGACCGCCCGCGCACCCGCTGATGAGGGGCGGCGGCCTGGACGGTGGCCGCCAGGTGCAGCTTGGACAGCGCGCCCCGGGGGCGGCGCGCACCGGTCGTACGCCCGTGCGCGGTACGGGCCCGCGAGCGCCGCCCGTCCGCGCCCTCCCCGAGCCCCGGCACGTCCAGCCTGCGCGTCTTGAACGGCTCGTCCGCGCGGACGGCCGCGGCGAGCGGGCCCCCTTCGCCGTCCTCGCCGCCATCGCCGTCCGCTTCCGGCCCGTGGTCCCCGCGGGGCTCCTGCGACTGGGGCTGCGGCTCGGGCGCGTCCTGCTGATCGGCGCCCGACTCGCGCTGCGTGGGCAGGTCCGGGCTGTCGGGCCCGTCCCCGTCCTGGTGGTCCTGCGGCGACCCGCCGCCGGGACCGTCGTCCTCCGGTCCGCTGTCGCCCGGACCGCCCTCGTCCGGCCCGCCGTCGTCCGGGCCCTCCGGCTCCGGCTCCGGGTCGGGCTCCGGCTCGGGGTTCTCCTCCTCGAACCGCCGCAGGATGTCGTCGAGCTTCTCCTCGTCCAGACCGGGCGCGTCGAAGGGCGCCCGCCGCCGCCGGTGCGGCAGCGCGAGCAGCGCGGCCTGCCGCACGTCCTCGGTCGCCACATCGGACCGGCCCGCCCACGCGGCCAGCGCCGTCGCGGCCCGCGCGGTCACGATGTCCGCGCGCATGCCGTCCACCTCGAACCCCGCGCACACCGCGGCGATCCGCCGCAGCGCGCCGTCCCCGAGCCGTACGGACGGCAGCAGCGCCCGCGCCGCCGCGATCCGCTCCCGCAGGGCGGTCTCCTCGGCCGCCCACTTCGCGGAGAAGGCCGCCGCGTCCTCGTCGTAGGCGAGCCGGCGGCGCACCACCTCGACCCGCTCGTCCGGCTCCCGCGAGGCCGCGACCTCCACCGTCAGGCCGAACCGGTCCAGCAGCTGCGGGCGCAGCTCGCCCTCCTCGGGGTTCATCGTGCCGACGAGGAGGAAGCGGGACGCGTGCCGTACGGAGACGCCCTCGCGCTCCACGTAGGAAGCGCCCGTGGCGGCGGCGTCCAGCAGCGCGTCGACCAGGTGGTCGCCCAGCAGGTTGACCTCGTCGACGTACAGCACGCCCCGGTGCGCGGCGGCCAGCAGGCCGGGCTCGAACGCCTTCACGCCCTCGGACAGCGCCCGCTCGATGTCGAGCGCGCCGACGAGCCGGTCCTCGGAGGCCCCGACGGGCAGTTCGACCATCTTCGCGCCGCGCGTGCCGGACGTCTCCGCCGTACCGCCCGCGCCGCTCTCGTGCGGCCCGTCGGGGCACTGGGGGTCCGGGGCGGCGGGGTCGCAGGAGAAGCGGCAGCCGGGCACGACCGCGACACCGGGCAGCAGCGCCGTGAGGCCGCGCACGGTGGTGGTCTTCGCGGTGCCCTTGTCGCCCCGTACGAGCACACCGCCGATAGCGGGCGAGATGGCGTTGAGCAGCAGGCCCAGCCGCATGTCCTCCATCCCGACGACCGCGGTGAACGGATAGGTGGTGCTCATCCGGTGATCACTCCTTCGAGTGGCCTTTGGCGATTGGTTCGTTGGTTTCCGAGGGGTGTGAGGTGTGTGAGGTGTCTTAGGCATTCGGGGTGTCTGTGGCGTCCGGGGCGGCCGGGGCGTCCGGGGTATCCGAAGCACAGGCCCCTCGCGCCCGCCGAGCCGGCGCCCGTCACGGCGCACCCGGCGGAATGAACGGCAGCCCCTCCGGCACGCCGTCCTCGATCAGCCGCAGCAGCGCGTCCGTGTCCGCGTGCTCCTCGATCAGGTCGCCCAGCCGGTCCAGCTGCTCCTCGCGCAGCGCCCCGAAGCTCGTGTCCGGCGCTGGTACGAACGCCCGGCCCGCCGCCTCCGCGACCCGCCGCAGGAACGCCCGCCGGAAACCGTCGCTCTCCAGCGACCCGTGCCAGTGCGTGCCCCATACGGACCCCACCCGGCAGCCGTCCAGGAACTTCTCGTCCCCGCCCGCCACCTCCGCGACCCCGTGGTGGATCTCGTACCCCTCCACGTGCTCGCCCAGCGCCTTGCCCGCCGGCCGGGCCAGGGTCTTGCCGGCGGCGAACCGGACCCGTACCGGCAGCAGGCCCAGCCCCGGCACCGTCCCGGCCTTCGACTCCACGTCGTCCTCGATGCGCTCGCCCAGCATCTGGAAACCGCCGCAGACGCCCAGCACCGGCCGCCCCTCGCGGGCCCGGCGCACGACGGCGTCGGCCAGCCCGCGCTCGCGCAGCCAGGCCAGCGCCCGTACGGTGCCGCGGGTGCCCGGCAGCACCACGAGGTCGGCGTCGACCAGCTCCTCCGCCCGGTCCACGAACCGCACGACGACGCCCGGCTCGGCGGCCAGCGCGTCCACGTCCGTGAAGTTCGACATCAGCGGCACGGCGGCCACCGCGACGCGCAGCACGTCCGCGCCGTGCGGCGGCGCGACGACGCTCTCGCGCACCGCGCCGCGCATCGACACCCGCAGCCCGTCCTCCTCGTCGATGCCGAGCCCGTGCGCGTACGGCAGGACGCCCACCGTCGGCCGCCCGGTGAGGTCCCGCAGCATGTCCAGACCCGGTTCGAGCAGCGACACGTCGCCGCGGAACTTGTTGACCAGATACCCCGCGATGAACCGCTGGTCCGCCTCGGAGAGCAGCGCGGTCGTGCCGAAGAACGACGCGAAGACGCCGCCGCGGTCGATGTCGCCGACCACGACGACCGGCAGCCGCGCGGCCCGCGCGATGCCCATGTTGACGATGTCGGTGCGCCGCAGATTGATCTCGGCCGGGCTGCCCGCGCCCTCGCAGATCACGGCGTCGTGCGTGCGCCGCAGTTCCTCCAGGCACTCCGTCACGGTGCCGAGCAGCTGCTCCCGCCCGGTGTACCGGGCCGCTTCGCCGTCGCCGAAATAGCCCTGCGCGCTGAGTTCGCCGACCGGTTTGCCCATCAGTACGACCTGGCTGCTGCGGTCGCTGCCGGGCTTGAGGAGCACCGGGTTCATCAGCGCGCTCGGCTCCACGCGCGCCGCCGCGGCCTGCATCGCCTGCGCCCGCCCGATCTCCGCGCCCTCGCGGGTCACGAACGAGTTCAGCGACATGTTCTGCGCCTTGAACGGGGCGACCTTGACGCCCTTGCGGACCAGCCACCGGCAGATCCCCGCCGTCACCACGCTCTTGCCCGCGTCCGAGGTGGTCCCCGCGACGAGCAGCCCACCGCCGATCGGGCCGCCCGGCCCGTGTACGTCGCCTGTCACCGCTGTCTCCTCGCTCCGCGAACCCACACCGGCCCCCATTCACCCGCCACGAGCCTGCCCACAACACCGGCCACTGCCACCCCGCCGACCACTCCCGCAACACCACGGAGCAGGACGGCACCGCGCCCCGGCCCTGCGGCACCTGCCCGGCCGGGACCGACAGCGGCGGCCACGCTGGTCCGTCCGCAGGCCGCGCCCGAGCGGCGGTTCACACCCGTTACCGCTCTTACCGCCCCCGCCGCGCCGCCCCCGTCGCTCGGGGCAGGGACAGCAGCCGGTGCCCCGGTTCGTCCGTCGGCAACGCTCGTACTCCTCCTGCTCACGCCAGCGACGTCGCCCGCCGCGCCCGTACGGCCGGCCGCATCCGCCGGGCCGGTCACGCCCGTTACCTTGCTCGCCGCGCCGACCGGCCCGCAGGCCGCACCTGCGCGGCGGGTTATGCCCGCCACCGCTCTTGCCGCCCCAGCCTCGTCGCTCGGGACAGGGACAACAACCGGCGCCCCGGTCCGTCCGTCGCCAACGCCCGTACTCCTCCTGCTCACGCCCGTGACGTCGCCCGCCACGCCCGTACGGCCGACCGCTCCGGCCCGTCCGGCCGCGCCCGTACGGCCCAGCGCCTCCGCCGCCTCCGCCACGCCCGCGACAGCGCGCGCCACGCCCGTGACGGCTTCGGCCGCGCTGCCGCCTCCCCGGCTCCGCCCCCTGCCCGCGGCGGCCAGGAGCGCCGCCCGTCCGGCGATCGCGCAGCCCAGCGCCAGCAGGGAGACCCGCCGCGAGAGCCGTACCGCCCGTTCGATGTCCGCGACGGCGACCGGGCGCAGCTCCGCTCCGAGTACGGGTCGGTGCTCGACCCGGCCCTGGTAGGCGAGGGTGCCGCCGAGGCGCACGCCGAGGGCGCCCGCGAAGGCGGCCTCGACCGGGCCGGCGTTGGGGCTCGGGTGTTTTGCCGCGTCGCGGCGGGCCACGCGCCACGCGCCGCGCGGGTCGGGCCCGGCGACGGCGGCGAGCACGGCGGTCAGCCGCGCCCCCGGCCAGCCGGCGACGTCGTCGAGGCGGGCGGCGGCCCAGCCGAACCGGCGGTGGCGCGGCGACTTGTGGCCGACCATGGCGTCCAGCGTGTTGACGGCGCGGAAGCCGATCAGCCCCGGCACTCCGCCGAGGCCGCCCCACACCAGCGCGCCGACCACCGCGTCCGAGGTGTTCTCGGCGACGGACTCCACCACGGCGCGCGCGATCTGCTGCTCGTCCAGTTCGCGGGGGTCGCGCCCGCACAGATGCGGCAGCCGCTCCCGCGCCGCCGCGAGGTCCCCGGCGGCCAGCGCGCCGCCGACCGCCCGCGCCTCGCGGCCCAGGGAGGTGCCGCCGAGCACGGCCCAGACGGCGGCGGCGGTCAGCGCGGTCTCGGCGGCGCGGGGCGCGGGGGCGGTGCGTACGGCACGGGCCAGCAGCGCGCCGCCCGCGGCGGCGCCGCCCGCGCACAGCGCGGTGTGCAGTGCGCCGAGGCCGCGGTGGTCGCGCCACAGGGCGCGCTCGGCCGCGGCGGCGGCGCGTCCGAAGGCGGCCACGGGGTGGCCGCGGCGGGGGTCGCCCGCGAGGAGGTCGCCGAGGAAGCCGAGGGCGGCGCCGTACGCGAAAGGGGCGTGACCGGCACGCATCCGTATGTGTCCTCACTCAGGGTCCGCGCCCTGGCTCGACGTGACCGGCGACCAGAGTCTCCTGGCTCCCGGATCCGCGCTTTCCCCGGCCTTCCAGCTCGCTGTCGGCGAGCCGTGGCCTGTGAGCAGTGGGGGAGCGCTCCCCGGTAACAGTGGCGGGACCGCGCCGGATTCGCACCGGCTTCCTCTGCTGTCGCCGTTTGGCTCCGGAAGTCCACCATGGCCCGGGAACGGCCGTCAACTCACGCTTGACCTGCGACGGGGGAGTGTGCGGAGGCACACAGCGGGAAGCGCGGAAGGGCCCGCCGGGCGGCGGCGTCGAAACGCTCCGCCGCCCGGCGGGCCCGAAGGCGCCGCCGTCGCCCGGCTCAGGCGACGATGAGGTAGATGCCGTACGCGACGACCGCCGCGCACAGGGCGAAGCAGGCGTACGCGCCGGTGCGGGCGAGGGCGCCGGGGCCGCCGGTCGCGGCGGCCGTGCCGTTCCCCTGTTCCCGTGGTTTGCGGGACGTGCCGACGATGCCGAGCGTGAACACGCCCACCATGCCGACCGTCACCACGAGGCTGACGCCGAAGACCTGCCCGAGGGCCGCCCAGTCGATGTTCATGGCGTGGTTCCTGGTTCCTTAGCTGGTGGCCGCGGCGGCCGGGGCGAGGTCGTGGGACTGGGGGCCCGGCGCGTCCGCCGCGGCGAGCGGACCGGCGGGCGGCGGGGCGACGCTCTGGAGCGCGGCGGTGACCACGCCGGCCGGCTCGGCGGCCGGGGCGTCCGCGGCCCCCGGGGCGGCGGCTTCGGGCGCGTTCACATTGGTGTGGTCGACCGGCTTGCGGCGCGAGGCCGCCCAGATCGCGCCGCAGACGGCGAGGGCGAGGACGGCGACCGCGGTGATGCCCCAGTCGCCCTGATCGGCGAGGAGCGCCGCGCCGCCGGAGACGAGGGCCGCGGCCGGGAGCGTCAGGCACCAGGCGATGACCATGCGGCCGGCGGTCGACCAGCGGACGACGCCGCCCTTGCGGCCGAGGCCGGAGCCCATCACCGCGCCGGAGCAGACCTGGGTGGTGGAGAGCGCGAAGCCGAGGTGGGAGGAGGAGAGGATGACGGCGGCCGCGCCGGTCTGGGCGGCGAAGCCCTGCGGCGGCTGGATGTCGGTGATGCCCTTGCCCATGGTGCGGATGATGCGCCAGCCGCCCAGATAGGTGCCGAGCGCGATGGCGAGGCCGGCCGAGACGATGACCCACAGCGGCGGGTCGGAGTGCGGGGCGACGACGCCGCCGGTGACCAGCGCGAGGGTGATCACGCCCATGGTCTTCTGCGCGTCGTTGGTGCCGTGGGCGAGGGAGACCAGGGCGGCGGAGGCGATCTGGCCCGCGCGGTACCCCTTGGCGGTGTCCCGTTCGTCGCGGCCCCGGGCGAGGCGGTAGGTCAGGCGGGTGGCGAGCAGCGCGGCGAGGCCCGCGACGAAGGGCGCGGCCACTGCCGGGATGACGACCTTCATGATGACGGCGTCGCCGTTGACCCCGCCGGTGCCGACGGAGACCAGCGTCGCGCCGATCAGTCCGCCGAAGAGGGCGTGCGAGGAGCTGGAGGGGAGTCCGGCCAGCCAGGTCAGGAGGTTCCAGACGATCGCGCCGACCAGCCCGGCGAAGATCACCTCAGGTCTGATGCCCGCGCTCTCGTCGATGATCCCGCCGGAGATGGTCTTGGCCACCTCGACGGAGAGGAACGCGCCGACGAGGTTCAGCGCCGCCGACATCGCCACCGCGGTGCGGGGGCCCAGGGCGCCGGTGGAGATGGTGGTGGCCATGGCGTTGGCCGTGTCGTGGAAGCCGTTCGTAAAGTCGAACACCAAGGCCGTGACGATCACGATCCCGATGAGAAGCGTGATGTGTTCCATTCACCCAGGCAATCAGTTTGGTGAGCAGTGACGCGGCGAACCTAAAGAGCCTGGATGAACGGAAGGTGAACTGGAACGGGCGTGGTGGTGACGCCAACCGGAGTGGCGCGGCGCCCGGCGTCCCGGGAGCCGCGCCACCGCGGTGCGGGGGTTGGGCCGCGCCCGGAGAATCACCCGGAGGCGAACTGCCGCAGCCCCTTCATCGTGCCGTTGAACACGTCCTGGTCGCCGGGGAGGAGGCCGCGGTTCGCGTGCTGCCAGAAGGTCGCGAACGACCAGCCGGCGGGCATCGGCCCCGGCGAATCGTGCCAGTTCGCCAGCCACAGCGGATGATCCGCCCCGAAGGCCCGGCTGCCGCCCGTGCAGCTGTTCCACCAGCGGGTGGTCGTGTAGATCACCGGATGGCGGCCCGTACGCCGCCGCACCTCGCCGCTGAAGGACGAGATCCAGCGGACCATCTCCGTCCGGTCCAGCCCGTAGCACTTCCTCTTGCTGTACGGGTTCCCCTCGATGTCCAGCGCGGGCGGCAGGGTCCAGCCGTCCGCGCGCCACGCGCCGCCGTGCCGCAGGAAGTACGCGGCCTGCGTACGGCCCGAGGAGCGGCTGGGCACCCCGAAGTGGTACGCGCCGCGCAGCATCCCGGCCTTCCGCGAGCCGTTGTACTGCTGCGCGAAGTACGGGTTGCGGTAGTCCGTGGCCTCGGTGGCCTTCACGTAGACGAAGCTCCCGCCGTCGGCGCGGACCGCCGGCCAGCTGACGTTCTTCTGGTGCGAGGACACGTCATGGCCCTGCGGCTGGGCCCCGGCGGCGGCCGGAGTGCCCTCGGCCAGGACGGCGGCCCCGAGTGCGAGCGCGGCGGCGGAGGCGGCGATCAGCCTGCCCCGCCGCCGTGGCGGATGGCCGCCATGGTCCATGTCTCCCGCCAGAGGGCGGAGTACATGACAAAGTCGTGCGAAATTCGTGGATGTCATGACCAACACCGTCGATCACCAGCCAATCACAGTAAGTCGCTTATCGGGCTCTCTATAGCGGATTCCGGATGCCCGGAGTCCGCGCGACAGCGCCCTCCGCCGCCGCACCCCTTGACGCCATCCCTTCGGGGTCCTCCGGTTGGAGTCCTCCGGCCGTCCGCGCCCACGGTCCGCCCCGCCGCCCGTACCATCGCGCGACGGAGGCGGACGGAAGCGGACGCGAACCGGCGCGAACCGGCCGGAGCGCACGGAACCCAGCGGAGGCGAAGGCTCATGACGGACCGCGCAGCGGTGGAACGGACCTGGACCGACGTGGTCGCCACGGCCCGCAGGACGGTCGCCGACGGACTCGTCGTCGGCACCTCGGGCAACGTCTCCGCCCGCGTCGGCGACCTGATCCTCGTCACCCCCAGCGGTGTCCCCTACGACAGGCTCGGTGTTGACGACGCCGTGGCCGTCGACCTCGACGGCCGCCAGGTGCTCGGCGAGCTGATCCCCACCAGCGAACTCCCCATGCACCTCGCCGTCTACCGCGAGACACCCGCCGCCGCCGTCGTCCACACCCACGCCGAGCACGCCACGGCCGTCTCCACGCTCGTCCCCGAACTGCCGCTGATCCACTACATGGCCGCCGCGCTCGGCGGCCCCGTCCGCGTGGCCCCGTACGCCCTCTACGGCACGCGGGAACTGGCAGAGAACATGCTCCACGCCCTCCGCGACCGCACCGGCTGCCTCCTCCAGAACCACGGCACCGTCACCTACGGCGACACCCTCGACCAGGCGTACGACCGCACCGCCCAGCTCGACTGGATGTGCCGGGTCTGGCTCACCGCCGCCGCCCTGCCGGGCCGCACCCCGACCCTGCTGACGGGCGAACAGCTCCAGCAGGTGACCGAGAAACTCCGCGGCTACGGGCAACGCGCCCCCGCCCGCGACCACGACAGCGACAGCGACTGAAACGGGCCGGGCCCGCTCGCGCCCGAGCCGCACCCGCCGTCCGTGCCTCGGCCATACCGGCGCTCGCGCCTGAGCTGCACCCGCCGTACGTGCCTTGGCCGCACCGGCGCTCGCGCCCGGGCCGCACCCGCCGTACGTGCCTCGGCTGCACCGGCGCTCGCGCCCGAGCCGCACCGGCTGCTCGTGCCCGGCCCGAGCCGGCTGCTCGTGCCCGACCCGCGCCGGCCGCTCGCCCTCGGGCCGCGCCCGTCGTACGCGCCCGACCGCGGCTCCCGTCGAGCCCGACCCGCGTTCGCCGCGCGGGCCCGAGCCGTCCGGTTCGCCCCGGCCCGCCCGTATCGCCCGACCCGGACCGGCCCTGACCGATGACGGTCGGTCCGGTCCGGGCCGAAGCGCGGCGGGGGCGGCAGGTTCCGGCCCCCGCCGCGCCGCGCCCGCGTCACCCGCCCGCGCCTGCCCACTGGCCGGGCCGCCCGCGCGCACCCACACTGAGGAGGATGCGCCTGCGTACAGCGGCGGCCGCGGCCGTCACCACCGTGCTCGGTGCCGGGGCCGCCGTCGTGGCGGCCGGACGGTACGCCAGCGATGCTGCCCTCAAACCCGCGCCGGGCCGCCCCCTGCCGGGCGAACCGCAGCTCACCGTGCACGCCATCGCGGCCGGCCAGATCACCCTGAGCCGCACCCTCGCCTCGCTGCGCCCCGGCACGTACGGACTCACCGGCCCCGGCGTCCACGCCGTCGTCGGCCCCGTCGTCGAGGGCGCCCCGTCCCCCGCCGCCTGCGTCGTCCGCCGCCTCGAACGCGTCACCCACGGCAGGCTCGAACCCGGCCTGCGCCTGCGGCTCACCCCCCAGGTGCACGTGGGCAACCCGCGCGACGCGCTCGGCCTCGACCACGCCGACGTCGACGTGCCCGGCGAACTCGGCTCCCTCCCCGCCTGGTTCGTGCCCGGCGCCCGGGACATCTGGGTCATCACCACCCACGGCCTCGGCACCACCCGCGAACACCCCATGGTGGTCATGCCGTTCCTGCACGGCCAGCAGCTGCCCGTACTGGACCTCGCCTACCGCGGCGACCCCGGCGCGCCCCGTCAGCCGGACGGCATCGGCCGCCTCGGCGACACCGAATGGCGCGACCTGGACGCCGCGATCCGCTTCGCCGTGCGCTACGGCGCGCGCGGCGTCGTCCTGCACGGCTTCTCCACCGGCGCCACCATGGCGCTGCGCGCCGCCACCGGATCGGCGCTGCGCCACCGCGTCAGCGGCGTCGTCCTGGACTCCCCGGTGCTCGACTGGCAGGCCACCCTGCGCGCCACGGCCGCCGCCCGGCACACCCCCGCCGCCCTGCTGCCGCTGGCCGTACGGGCCGCCCAGGGCCGTACGGGCCTGCTCGACGGCGGCCGCGCGGAGACCGCCGAGGCAGCCGCCGGCCTCGCCGTGCCCACCCTGATCGTGCACGGCCCGGACGACGTCATCGCGCCATGGGAGAGCTCCCGCGAACTGGCCGACGCGCGACCCGAACTGATCACACTTCACGCCGTTCCGCGCGCGCCGCACGCCGCGATGTGGAACGCTGATCCGCAGGGCTACGAAGAAGCCCTGCGGCGCTTCATGACACCGCTCATGTAGCGCCCCGGACACCGTCGCGCACCGCGGCGAAGATCCCCATCGGGCATTCCGATTGGGTTTTCGGAGCGTCAACGGCAAGACTGCTCCTGTGACGTCCCGTACTCCGCGCGACTCCCGGCTCCGACTCGTCCCTCAAGCGCCGATCGCCGCTGCCCGCCGGGCCGTGGCGAACCGCGGCTCCCGCCCGGCGCCCCGCCCACCAGCGGGCATGCCGCCACCGACGGAGCTGGCCCGGCACGCGAGAGTCGGGCTCACCGGCGCCGTCAAGGTCGCCCGCTGGATGGCAGGGGAGCGCGACCAGGGCGCGGAGCCGAGACCGGGTCACGTCGCGGCGCTCTCCGACGAGGCGGCCGAGCGGGCCGCCGCCGCCCTGCTGCTCCCCGCGCCCAGGGTGCGCGCCGACTGGGACCGGGCCCGCCTCGCGGGCCTCGTCGAGCTCCACGGCGCCGCCGCCCGCCCCGGCTGGCGGCTCCAGGCGTGGGACCGCGACGACAGCGCCGTACTGCGCGGCTGGGTCGCCCTCTTCGACGCCTGGTCGCTCGCCCACCCGGCCCACCCCGACGCCGACCCCGCCATAGCCGCCGAAGTCGTCGAGGCCGTGCCGCAGCTCCTGTCCGTCATGCACCTGTCGGCCGGCGCGCTCTCCGCCGCGATGCTGCTCGACCTGCTCCAGCAGCGCGTGGCCGAGATCCGCGCCGAGCGGTGCGAAGTCCCGTACGGACAGCGGCCACCGGCCGCCTCCGGGCCCGCCGAACCGGCGGCCACCGCCGGCACCCGCCTGGCAGAGCCCCCAGAGCCCCCGGCCCCCTCGGACGACCCGCTGCCCCCGCTCCTCGACTGGGCCCTCGCGGCCCTCGCCTCCGTCGGCGCGCTCGTCGTCCGCGAAGGCACACCGGCCGACGCCACCGACACGGCCGGCCGGCCCGGCACCGCCTACGCCGACACGCGCGTGGCGACGCTGACGCCGCTCGGCAACTGGGCGGTGTGGGTCAAGCTGGAACAGATCTGCGTCGCCGCCCAGAGCCCCGCGGGCAACATCGAACTGTCCGCCGAGGACATGCTGCGCGGCTGCGCCGACCTCACCCCCGGCCCGGCCCGCGCCGAATACCGCGCCTGGCTCGCCGCCCGCCCCGTGGGCAGCGCCGTCACCGAGCTCCTCGACGCCGCCCGCGGCGACGACGCCCTGCTCCGCGGCCTCGCCTTCGAGGCGCTCCGCGCGGTCGGCGCCCCCGCCGAGCCCGCCGTCCGCACCGCCTCCGACGAGCCCGTCCTGCGCCCGTACGCCCTGCTGTGGCTGGCCGAGCAGGAGGGCGGCGACCCGGAGAGCACCCTGGACGTGCTCACCCGCGAGGAAGCCACCTGGCTGTGGGTCGACACCGCCGCGGCCGTCGCCGACCACGGCGAGAGCCGGCTGCTGGTCCGCCACCTCGACTCGGCCGTGCAGGGCACCGTGCCGGCCCTCCTGGAGGAGGTACGGGCCGTCGGCCACCCCCGCACCGTGCAGGTACTGGTCGCCCTCGCCGCGGCCCACCCCGACCCCGCGCTCGCCAAAGCGGTGCGCCGGGCGGCGTTCCAGGTGCACACCGGGGGCGTCTGAGCCCGGGCCCCGGCGCGGCCGTACGCGCCGGGGCCGCATCCGCCGAGGCTCCGCGGGCCGCCCCGGCCGTCGCGGCAATCGAGTTGCGAGCCACCGTTAGAATGGTTCGTATGGCTTTCCTCCTTGTGCATTAGACGGCGTCAGACAGACCTCGACCGTCCCGCCCGCCGTCCACCCTGCCCAGGAGCAACACCGTGATCACCGCCTCAGGCGTCGAGCTGCGTGCCGGAGCACGCATCCTCATCGAGTCCGCTTCCTTCCGTATCGCCAAGGGCGACCGCATCGGCCTCGTCGGCCGCAACGGAGCGGGCAAGACCACGCTCACCAAGTGCCTCGCGGGCGAGGGCCAGCCCGCCGCCGGCTCCATCACCCGCTCCGGCGAGGTCGGCTACCTGCCGCAGGACCCGCGCACCGGCGACCTCGACGTCTTCGCCCGCGACCGCATCCTCTCGGCCCGCGGCCTGGACTCGGTGCTCCGCAAGATGCGGGAGAACGAGGACCGCATGGCCAACGGGCAGGGGGCCACGCGCGAGAAGGCGATGAAGAAGTACGAGCGCCTGGAGACGGAGTTCCTGACCAAGGGCGGGTACGCGGCCGAGGCGGAGGCCGCGACGATCGCCGCCAGCCTCGGGCTGCCCGACCGGGTGCTCGGCCAGCCGCTGCACACCCTCTCCGGCGGCCAGCGCCGCCGCGTCGAGCTGGCCCGCATTCTCTTCTCGGACGCCGACACCCTGCTGCTCGACGAGCCGACCAACCACCTCGACGCCGACTCCATCGTCTGGCTGCGCGACTACCTCAAGACGTACCGCGGCGGCTTCATCGTCATCTCCCACGACGTCGAGCTGGTCGAGACCGTCGTCAACAAGGTCTTCTACCTCGACGCCAACCGGTCCCAGATCGACATCTACAACATGGGCTGGAAGCTGTACCAGCAGCAGCGCGAGGCCGACGAGAAGCGGCGCAAGCGCGAGCGGCAGAACGCCGAGAAGAAGGCGTCCGCCCTCAACTCGCAGGCCGACAAGATGCGCGCCAAGGCGACGAAGACCGTCGCCGCGCAGAACATGGCCAAGCGGGCCGAGAAGCTGCTCGCCGGGCTCGACGAGGTGCGGGTCTCCGACAAGGTCGCCAAGCTCCGCTTCCCCGACCCCGCGCCGTGCGGCAAGACCCCGCTCACCGCCGAGGGCCTCTCCAAGTCGTACGGATCGCTGGAGATCTTCACCGACGTGGACCTGGCCATCGACAAGGGCTCGCGGGTCGTCATCCTCGGCCTCAACGGCGCCGGCAAGACCACGCTGCTGCGGCTCCTCGCCGGGGCCGAGCAGCCCGACACCGGCCAGGTCACGCCCGGCCACGGCCTCAAGCTCGGCTATTACGCGCAGGAGCACGAGACGCTCGACCCGGACCGCACGGTCCTGGAGAACATGCGCTCCGCCGCCCCGGACCTCGACCTCGTCGCGGTCCGCAAGACGCTCGGCTCGTTCCTCTTCTCCGGCGACGACGTCGACAAGCCGGCCGGGGTGCTCTCCGGCGGCGAGAAGACGCGGCTGGCGCTGGCCACCCTCGTCGTCTCCTCCGCCAACGTGCTGCTCCTCGACGAGCCCACCAACAACCTCGACCCGGCCAGCCGCGAGGAGATCCTGGGCGCGCTGCGCACGTACAAGGGCGCGGTCGTGATGGTGACGCACGACGAGGGCGCGGTGGACGCGCTCCAGCCGGAGCGCATCATCCTGCTCCCGGACGGCGTCGAGGACCTGTGGGGCGCCGACTATCTGGATCTGGTCGCCCTGGCCTGACACCGGCTCTGAGCACGGAACGTAACCGAATGCCGCGATCGGCCCGTACCCCTCGGGGTGCGGGCCGATCCGCATGAGGTGATCAGTGCCGACTGGATCATTCGGCCGACAGGTGATCCATCATCTGAGTGAGTGCGGCTCGTACCGCAGCGTGGCTGAGCGCCCCGGCGTGCGCCCTGTGCGTCCCGCCGGGCGCTCCGGCCCCGCCCGCGCCCCCGCCGGGCCTGACCTGCCGCTTCGCTCGGCAACCCGGACGGCCGTACGGCCGGACCCTCTCGGAATCCCGTGTTCCGGCGGTTGTCGGCCCCTCAACGCCGGGAAAACCCCTCCCACCTACCTTGCCGAATGGGTGGCCATGACGGCGTGGAGGGGTGATCATGAGAGTCCAGAGCGCACTTCCCACGAGGAGGCACGGGTGGCCGAGACTCTGAAGAAGGGCAGCCGGGTTACCGGCGCCGCGCGCGAAAAGCTCGCGGCAGACCTGAAGAAGAAGTACGACTCCGGTGCGAGCATTCGGGCGCTGGCCGAGGAAACCGGCCGTTCCTATGGGTTCGTCCACCGGATGCTCAGCGAATCGGGCGTAACCCTGCGTGGCCGCGGAGGAGCGACGAGGGGCAAGAAACCCGCCTCTGCATGACGAGGCGGGCTCCGGCAAGGAGTGGTGCCACCCGGTCTGCCGTTCGGCCGACCGGGTGGTTACTGTTCAGTCAACTTAACCGCGGTTGACTCCGGAGGCACCCCTTGACCCTGCTCGACAAGGACGGCGTGCGGCTCGCCGTCGACGAAGCGGCGACCACGGCCACGGTGACGCTGACCAACCCGGCGAAGCGCAACGCCCAGTCGCCCGCCCTGTGGCGGGCGCTGGCCGAGGCCGGGCAGCTGCTGCCGGGCACCGTGCGCGTCGTCGTGGTGCGCGGCGAGGGCAAGTCCTTCTCCGCGGGCCTCGACCGGCAGGCGTTCACGCCCGAGGGCTTCGACGGGGAGCCGTCCTTCCTCGACCTCGCGCGCGGCTCGGAGAGCGACCTCGACGCGGCCATCGCCGAGTACCAGGAGGGGTTCACCTGGTGGCGGCGGAACGACATCGTCTCCATCGCCGCCGTCCAGGGGCACGCGATCGGCGCCGGATTCCAGCTCGCCCTCGCCTGCGACCTGCGCGTCTGCGCGGACGACGCCCAGTTCGCGATGCGCGAGACGAGCCTCGGCCTGGTGCCCGACCTCACCGGCACCAAGCCGCTCCTCTCGCTGGTCGGCTACGCCCGCGCGCTGGAGATCTGCGCCACGGGCCGGTTCGTCCACGCCGAGGAGGCCGAACGGACCGGGCTCGCCAACCTCGTCGT
The DNA here is from genome assembly GCF_040654875.1 of Streptomyces sp. NPDC050610. Classification (NCBI taxonomy): domain Bacteria; kingdom Bacillati; phylum Actinomycetota; class Actinomycetes; order Kitasatosporales; family Streptomycetaceae; genus Streptomyces; species Streptomyces sp. NPDC050610. The sequence goes on from NZ_JBFAIV010000023.1 coordinate 71,919, forward strand.
GCCCGCCGAGGACCTCGACGCCGCCGTCGCGGACCTGGCCGCGGCGCTGCTCGCCGCCCCGCGCGACGCCGTCATCGAGACCAAGGCCCTGCTGCGGGACGCCGCCGGCCGTACGTACGAGGAGCAGCGCGCCGCGGAGCGCGCGGCGCAGGGGCGCCGGCTGCGCGACCTGGCGGGGCTCTCCGACTGAACTTCCGCTCGTCTCCTGTGCTCCGGCGGTACCCGGTCGGCGGGACGGCACAGACCCCGGCCCCGCCGCTCCGCGAAGACCTCAGCCCTCGGCGTCGTCCACCGCCGTCACGAGCACGGCGACGGTGACCGGGCCGGCCGCGGCCGGCCCCACGGCCTCGGCCACCGCCGCCCGGACGGCCAGCGCCACGTCCAGCGCGCGGTGGTCCGCGCCGACGGCGAGCTGGACCTGCACATGGCGACCGGCCGCCGCGTCCCCGTCGCCCTCCGCCGCGCGGTCCTCGATACGTACGGCGTGCGCGGCCGGACCGCCGAGCGCGGGCGCCAGCCGGGTGACGCCCGCGACGCCCCGCGCCGCGTCCTCCACGGCGGCGGTCTCCGTGCGGGCGCCCGAGGGAGCGCCGCCGGGGGCGTCCGGGCCCGCTGACGCCGAGTCCCCGCTGGTGGCGGGGGCGTCGGCCGCACCGTCGCCGCCGTTCCCGTCGTCGTCCTCGCTGTCGCTGTCGCTGTCGCTGTCGCTGTCGCTGTCGAGCAGCGACGTGATGTGCAGGTCCACCGTGTCCACCGCCAGCCCGAGGCGGTCCACGGCCGCTGCCCGCAGTGTGTCGCGCAGCAGCCCGGCCGTGGTGGGCAACGGCTGGTCGGCGGAGGCCGCGAACCGCGCCTCGACGCTCAGCGGCCCCGGCGGCAGGGCGCTCGGCGGGGGCGGCACCGGCGGCCGTGCCGCCGATCGGGTGTCGGGCCCCTGGCCGGTTCGAGGGCCGGACGGCCCGATGCGCAGCGGGCCGAGGCGGACGCCGGGCAGCGCGTCGGCGGCCCGGCGCAGCACGCCGCCCGCCGCCCGCTCCGTGATCCACGCGCCGTCCGCCGGGCCCCCCAGCGGCACCACTCTGCCGAGGCTCAGCTGCTGCCGTACCGCTTGTGCCAACCGGTCCGTGACCACGTGTCCGTCGCCCTTCATCCGTCCGTACGCCCAGCCTGCCGCACCGGCCCACCCGATCGGCGGGTGACGCGCCACGGCTGACGTATCCCCGGAGCGGGACGGCGGAATCGCCCTTAGGGTGGCAAAAGGAGCGGCAGGCCGCTCCTTCCCCGCGGAAAGGGATGATCGGCGATGAGCGACACGGCACAGTTCAACAAGTCCGGATCGTCCGGCCAGGACCAGGGCGGCGAGGGCAGAAAGACGCTCGGGTCGGGCGGCAAGCGCGGCGACGCGCCGGGTGACCGGGGCCGGACCACCATCGCCGACGGCGTCGTGGAGAAGATCGCGGGGCTGGCGGCCCGCGATGTGGTCGGCGTGCACGCGATGGGTAGTGGTCTCTCACGGACCTTCGGCGCGGTACGGGACCGGGTGCCCGGCAGCGGGAAGTCCGTCACGCGTGGTGTGAAGGCCGAAGTGGGCGAGGTGCAGACGGCGCTCGATCTGGAGATCGTGGTCGAGTACGGCGTGTCGATCGCCGACGTGGCGCGCTCCGTGCGGGAGAACGTGGTCTCCGGGGTCGAGCGGATGACCGGCCTCGAAGTGGTCGAGGTCAACATCGCGGTGAGCGATGTGAAGTTGCCGGACGAAGAAGAGGACGAACCGGAGCCGAGGCTCCAGTAGAAGGAGCACAGGATGAGCATGGCCGTGGTCGGACTGATCGTGGGCATGGCGCTGGGCTTCGCCGGGTACTTCGGCGGGTTCGGAGCCTTTCTGCTGGTGGCGGCCCTGGGCGCCATCGGGTTCGTGGCCGGCCGGTTCCTGGACGGCGATCTGGAGCCGGGCGACTTCTTCCGCACGCGCGAGCGTGACGGACGCCGGCGGTGACAGTGCGCGGAAAGCCTGGAGAACCCGGGAGCACGGGAGTCACCGCACACTCGGAAGACGCCGGGAACGCTGAACACGCGGAGCGGGAACGCGCGGTGAGGGGGCACGGTGGAGCCGGCTGAGCGTGGTGCGACGCGCATCGCGGACCGGGTCGTATCGAAGATCGCCTCGCAGGCGGCGCGCGAGGCGCTGGCCGGCCCGGCGGCGGACGGCGCGGCGGACGTCCCGCACGCGGCCGTGGCCGTGCGGGAGATGACGGCCCGGGTGCGGGTCTCCGTCGAACTCGGCTACCCGTCCGACATCGGCGCGCAGTGCGGCGCGGTGCGCCGCCGGGTCGCCGAGCGGGTACGGACGCTGACGGGCATGGAGGTGCCCGAGGTCGCGGTCACCGTGGAGCGGCTGCACTCGCCGCAGCTCCGGCGCGCGGGCCAGGGAAGGGTGCGATGAGCGACATCGAACCGGGTACGCGGAGTTCGCCGACGCTGGAGAAGGCGTCGGGCACGGCGGGGACCGAGGGGTCCGGGAGCGGCACGGACCCGGAGCCGGGCGTCGTGGACGGCGGCCGGGCCGGACGGTTCTGGTCCGCGCGGCGGGCCCCGGCCATCGTGGTCGGACTGGTGCTGCTGGGCGCCGCCGGGCTCTTCCTCTACGACGTGGCGGCCGTACGCGCGGACCGCCCCGCGATGCGCTGGCGCCGGTGGCTCGCGGACCAGTTGGCGACCCGGCACCTCGAACACGCCTGGGTCATCGCCGGGGCCGCGATCGCCGTGGTGCTCGGGCTGTGGCTGCTGGTGCTGGCCCTGACGCCGGGCCTGCGCAGGTCGCTGCCCATGCGGCGGTCCGGCGACGTGCGGGCCGGGCTGGACCGAGCGGCGGCCTCCCTCGTCCTGCGGGACCGGGCCATGGAGGTCGCCGGGGTGCAGTCGGTGCGGGTGGACGTCGGCCGGCGCCGGGTCAAGGCGCGGGCGCAGTCGCATTTCAGGGACGTGGACGAGGTGCGCGGCGATCTGGACGCGGCGCTGGCCGACGGCATCCGCCAGCTGGGGCTGGTGCGGCAGCCGGGCCTGTCCGTGCACGTACGCCGACCGGCGAAGAGGTGAGCGCGCGGTGTTGAGGACCGTCAATCGGGTACTGCTCGGGCTCGCGGGCCTGGTGCTGGTGGCGCTGGGCGCGACCGTGCTCCTCGGCGGCCTGGACCTGCCGCGCCGGTGGGGCTTCTCGCTGCCCTCGGCCTGGCCGTGGAGCGACCCCCACGACGTGCTGCTGAGCGACGAGGACCGTACGAAGTGGCGGGCGGACGGCTGGTGGTGGCCGGTGGTCATCGCGGTGCTGGCCGTCCTGGTGCTGCTGTGCCTGTGGTGGCTGCTGGCGCAGCTGCGGCGGCGGCGTCTGCGCGAACTGCTGGTGGACAGCGGCGACGGCGAAGGCGCGCTGCTGCGCGGCCGGGCGCTGGAGGACGCCCTGGCGGCCGAGGCCGAGGACCTGGACGGCGTCGACCGGGCCCACGTCACGCTGCGCGGCCGGCGCACGTCACCGCACGCCCGGCTGGGCCTGGTCCTCCAGGCGCACGCGCAGCCGGCGGCGGCGCTGGACCGGCTGCGGACCGAGTCCCTGGAACACGCCCGCGCCTCGGCGGGCCTGGACCGGCTGCCGGCCGAGGTCCGCCTCAGAGCGGTCCGGCACCGCGCGCGCCGCGTGACGTGACGACCTGATGACCTGACGGGCCCGGGGCGGCGCGCCCCGGGCCGTACCGCTTGGGCGTCCGCGGTACGGGCCGGACACCCGCCGCGCTGCCCGTACCGCTCAAGCGGCCGCCGGACAGCGCACCCCGTGAAGGCCGCAGAGGCTAGAAGCCGTGTCGCGCGCCCCCGTCGACCGGCAGCATCACGCCGTTGACGTACGAGGCGGCGGGGGAGAGCAGGAAGGCCGCGGTGCGGCCGAACTCGGCGGGGGTGCCGTAGCGGCGCAGCGGAATGGCGGCGGTTCGGCGCGCCTGGTTCTCCTCGGCGTCGCCGCCGGCGAGCGCGTCGAGTTCGCGGATGCGGTCGGTGGAGATCCGGCCGGGGAGCAGGCCGAGTACGCGGATGCCGCGGGGGCCGAGCTCCACGGACAGGGACTTGGCGAATCCGGCGAGCCCCGGCCGGAGCCCGTTGGAGATGGTGAGTCCGTCGATCGGCTCGTGCACGGATGCGGAGAGGACGAAGGCGATCACGCCGTCCGCGTCGAGCGCCCGCGACGCGGCGCGGGCGAGCCGGACCGCGCCGAGGAAGACGGTCTCGAAGGACGTACGCCACTGTTCGTCGGTGTTGTCGGCGGCCGACCCCGGCGGCGGGCCGCCGACGCTGATCAGGATGCCGTCGAGGCGGCCGAAACGGTCGCGGGCGGCGGCGATGAGGCGGTCGGCCGCGTCGGGGTCCGCGTTGTCGGCGGGCACTCCGGCACATCCGTCGCCGAGCCGGTCCGCGGCGGCGGCCACGGTCTCCTCGTCCCGGCCGGTGATGATCACCTTGGCGCCGTCGGCGAGCAGTTCGCGCGCGGTGGCGTTGCCCAGCCCACGCGTGGCCCCGGTGACGATGTACACGCGGTCTTCGAGTCCAAGATCCATGGGGTCAGTCTGCCGGTTCCCCGTCCGAGAGCGTGTGGGCGGTGCCGACCAGGCCGATGTGGCTGAACGCCTGCGGGAAGTTGCCGAGCATCCGCCGGGCCACCGGGTCGTACTCCTCGGCGAGCAGCCCGACGTCGTTGCGGAGCGCCAGCAGCCGCTGGAACAGTTCCTCGCCCTCCTTCTTCCGGCCGGTCAGGCACAACGCGTCGGCCAGCCAGAACGAGCAGACGAGGAAGGCGCCTTCGGACCCGGGGAGTCCGTCGACCGTGCCGCCTTCGGTGCTGTAGCGGCGTACGAGGCCGTCGTGGCACAGTTCGCGCGCCACCGCGTCGACGGTGCCGACCACCCGCGGGTCGTCGGGCGGCAGGAAGCCCACGCGCGGGATGAGGAGCGTGGCGGCGTCGAGCTCGGCCGAGCCGTAGGACTGCGTGAAGGTGTCGCGCTCGGGGTCGTACCCCTTCTCGCAGACCTCGCGGTGCACCTCGTCGCGCATCGTCCGCCAGGCGTCGAGATCGCCTTCGAGCTCGGGATCGGCCTCCAGGGTGCGTACGGCGCGGTCGGCGGCGACCCAGGCCATCACCTTGGAGTGGACGAAGTGCCGGCGCGGCCCGCGGACCTCCCACAGCCCCTCGTCGGGCTCCCGCCAGGTGGACTCCAGGAACTCCATGAAGCGTCGCTGCACGTTCCAGGCATGCGGCTTGTCCTTGAGCCCGGCGGCGCGGGCGAGGTGCAGCGAGTCGATGACCTCGCCGTACACGTCGAGCTGGAGCTGGTCGACGGCGCCGTTGCCGATGCGTACGGGCGCGGAGCCCTCGAACCCGGCGAGCCAGGGGAGTTCGGACTCCGGGAGCCGGCGCTCGCCCGCGATGCCGTACATGATCTGGAGGTCGGCGGGGTCGCCGGCGATGGCGCGCAGCAGCCAGTCGCGCCAGTCGGCCGCTTCCTCCTGGTATCCGGCGGAGAGCAGCGCGCCGAGGGTGAGCGTGGAGTCGCGCAGCCAGCAGTAGCGGTAGTCCCAGTTGCGCACGCCGCCGATGGACTCGGGGAGGGAGGCGGTGGGGGCGGCGACGATGCCGCCGGTGGGGGCGTAGGTGAGCGCCTTGAGGGTGATGAGGGAGCGGACGACGGCTTGCCGGTGCGGGCCCTGGTGGCTGCATTTGCGGGCCCACGCGCGCCAGTCCGTGAGACTGTGTTCGAGGGCCTTGTACGGGTCGATCTCCTTGGGGCGCGGCTTGTGCGAGGGGTGCCAGGTGAGGACGAAGGCGACCTGCTCGCCTTCGGCGACGGTGAAGTCGGAGCACGTGGAGAAGTCGCGGCCGTACGTCTTGACCGGGGGTTCGCTGCGCAGCCAGGCGGAGTCCGGGCCCGCGATGGCCACCCGCCGGCTGTCGCCGGAGCGGCGCACCCAGGGGACCACGCGGCCGAAGTCGAAGCGCAGCCGCAGCACGCCGCTCATGTCGACGGAGCCGCTGACGCCCTCGACGATGCGGATCACATCGGGGGCCTCGTCGCGCTGCGGCATGAAGTCGGTGACCTTGACGGTGCCGCTCTCCGTCTCCCAGACCGTCTCCAGGACGAGGGAGTCGTCGAGATAGGCGCGGCGGGTGCAGGTCCCACCGCCGGTCGGGGCGAGCCGCCAGTGCCCGTTGTCCTCGTCCCCCAGCAGCGCCGCGAAGCAGGCGGACGAGTCGAAGCGGGGCAGACAGAGCCAGTCGATGGAGCCGTCCTTGCCGACCAGGGCGGCGGTCTGGAGATCGCCGATGAGCGCGTAATCCTCGATGCGTTGAGCCACGCGTGCCGCCTTCCCGGTTGGCGGGGGTGCTACTCCGCCGCGGCGGCCGTACGGGCGATCTGGGCGTCCTCCGGCTCGCCGGGGGCGGCCTCCTCCGCCGCCTTGGCCTTCGCCGCGTCGGCGAGGCGGTCGCGGCGCTCCCTGCGGACCAGGATGACCCATCCGACGGGGACCGCGCCGGAGAACAGCCACCACTGCACGGCGTAGGCCATGTGCGGGCCGATCCCGCTGTGGTCGGGGGCGGGGACGAGCTCGGGCTGGCCCTTGGCGTGCGGGGAGATCAGCTCGATGTAGCCGCCGAGCAGCGGGCGGTGCACGTTCTTCGCCTGCTCGCCGCTGTTGATCAGCATGACCTGGCGGGGCGGCAGGCCCTTTTTGTCCTTGATACCGCTGTAGCCGCTGGTCTCGTCCTCTTTGAGGCGGCCGGTGATCGAGACCTTGCCGGCGGGCGCCGCGGGGACCTTCGGGAACTCGGTGAGGTTCCCGTCGGCGGGAATCCAGCCGCGGTTGACGAGGACCGCGCGGCCGTCGTCGAGCAGCAGCGGGGTGAGCACGTAGTAGCCCTGGTTCTGCCCGTCCGCCGAGGTCCGCTGGCGGACCACCACCTCGTCCTCGGCGTCGTACGTTCCCTGCGCGGTCACCCGCCGCCACATGTCGTCGTGCGGAACGGTGCGGCCGGGCGCGGTGAGCTTGCCGACCGGTACGGGCTCGGCGGCCAGGCTGTCCGCGATCAGCTGGTTCTGCGCGACTCTGTGCTCATGGCGGTGGAACTGCCAGAAGCCCAGTTTGATCATCACCGGAATCAGGACGAGCCCCACCAGCGTGAGGATCACCCACTGCCGGGACAACAGGAAGCGATACACGGCTTTGACGGTACCCGCAGGGGTGCGGACCCGGACTATTGGGTCCCGCGGGCCCGGCCCCGCGGGACGGCCGGGTCGCCGTGCGGGATCGCCGGGCCGTCGTCCGGGGCCGCCGGGCCGCTGCCCGGGGCCGCCGGGTCGTCGTCCGGGTCCGCCGGGCCGTCGCCCAGGGTCGCTTGGCCGCTGCCTGGGACCGCCGGGCCGTCGTCCGGGGCCGCCGGGCCGCTGCCTGGGATCGCTGGGCCGTCGCCCAGGATCGCTTGGCCGCTGCCTGGGACCGCCGGGTCGTCGTCCGGGGCCGCCGGGTCGCCGCCCGGGGCCGCCGGGCCGCTGCCTGGGACCGCCGGGCCGTCGCCCAGGATCGCTTGGCCGCTGCCTGGGACCGCCGGGTCGTCGTCCGGGGCCGCCGGACCGCCACCTGGTGCCGGCCTCACGGTGCGGGAGGCGCGGGCACCACGTGCAGGAGCAGCTGCATGAAAGCGGCCTCGTCGATCACCGGGGTGCCGAAGGTGGCGGCCTTGACGGTCTTGGAGGTGGCGGAGCCGGGGTCGTTGGTCACCAGCACGCTGGTGAGCCGGGAGACACTGGTCGCGATGTGCAGCCCGGCCTCGATGGCCCGGTCCTCCAGCAGCTCGCGGTCCACGGACGTGTCGCCCGAGAACGCCACCCGCATGCCCTGGATGAGCTGTTCGCCCGGTACGTACCGGCCCGGATTCGGATACGGGCAGGCGGGCCGCTTGCGGCTGGCCCGCCAGGTGCCGGGGCGGTACGAACCTCCCCCGGCATGCCCGGAGCGCCCGCCCTGATAACCGATGGGGGAGGCGGCCGACGGCCCGTCCGACCACTCCGTGAGCGGCTGGCACGCCAGCAGCGGCAGCCGCAGCCCCGCCCGCGCCGCCAGCGCCAGGCTCGGCCGGAACGCCTCCGCCAGCACCCGCGCGTCGTCCAGCGCGTGGTGGGCGCGCTGCTGCACCACCCCGTAGTGCGCGGCGAGGGACTCCAGCTTGTGGTTGGGCAGCGGCAGCCGCAGCTCCTTGGAGAGCGCGATGGTGCACAGCCGCTGCCGCACCGGGGTCGTGGCCCGCGCGCGGGCGTACTCGCGCGCCAGCATCGACCAGTCGAAGGCCGCGTTGTGCGCGACGAGCACCCGGCCCGCCAGCTTCTCGGACAGCGTGGCCGCGATCTCCCCGAACAGCGGCGCGCCCGCCAGCATGTCCGAGGTGAGGCCGTGGATCCAGACCGGCCCCGGATCGCGCTCGGGGTTGACCAGCGTGTACCACTGGTCCTGCACCTCGCCGCGCGCGTCCAGCTGATAGACGCCCGCCGACACTATCCGGTCGTCTCTGGCGAGGCCGGTCGTCTCCACGTCGACGACCGCGTAACCCTCGGGGTACGCGGTCGGCCACGGGGTCGGCGGTGCGGCTGCGGTGTGGTCTTCGAGCATGGTCCCAGAGGATACGGGCCACCGCTGACAGCGAGGCCCGCCAGGGCACGGCGGACCGGCCCCGCGCGCACCGCGCCCCGCACCGGCCGGAGGTGGCCGGAGGTGAGGGGCGGCGGGGAGGCGGGGCCGGCGCGGCAGGAGCCCGGCGACGTCAGTACGGGAGAAGCCCCTGACGTCAGCGCGGGAGAAACCCTCGACCTCAGCGCGGCAGGAGCCCGTCGACGTCAGTACGGGGGGAACCGACGTCAGCGCGGCAGGAGCCCGTCGACCAAGGCCCGTACGGACGTGACGAAGAGCCGCTCGGAATCGACCGGACGGGCGAGGGCGCGCGCGAGCGGCGGATCGCGATCGGCGGCGGACGCGTCCCACCGGGCCGCCCCGCTCCGCCCCCGTACGGGCGCGCGTTCGCGGTTGCGCTCCACGAGGACGTACCCGACCACCTGGAACTGCACGGCCCGCACGGCCGCCGCGGCGCGTGCGCCGCGCAGCCCGGCGGCGTGCACCTCACGGATCAGCGCCTGCTGCGCGGGGACGAACATCCGCTCCGTCAGGCCCCGTTCATGGACCACCGCGATCAGCTGCGGATGCTCCAGCAGATCGCGCCGGAGCGCGCGGGCGACGGAGACGATGCGCTGCCGAGGGGTGCGCCCGGTGGGCCGGACCGCCCCGAGCCGGCCCACGGTCGCCTCGACGAGCGCGTCGAGCAGCGACTCGCGATTGCCCACATGCCAGTAGATCGAGGTGACGGCGGTGTCGAGCTCGGCGGCCAGTCTGCGCATCGACAGGGCCTGCGGCCCGTGCCGCTCGACGAGTCGCGCGGCGGCGTCGAGCACGTCCTCGCGGGTCAGCGCCGGTTTCGGCATGTCGCCCCCAACTCCGCTGTGTACGGCGCTCTTTACCCTTCGAGCTCCCGCCTGTAACTGTGTTACACGCAACAGGCCGAGCACGCTGTCGAAGGGCGGTAGGACATGGCACGCGTACGGTACGGCGCGCGCGAGGCGGCCGAGGTGAAGGCGGCGCGGGAGGGGGCCGCGCGGCTCCCCGACATCTGGTCCACGGGCGTGGTCGCGCTCTGGGAGAGCGATCCGGACGCGGTGGCGGCGGTCCTGCCGCCGCCGCTCAAACCGGCCGGCCGCCCGCTCGTACGGGCCGCCGTCAGCAAGGTCGACCTCCCCGGCTACCCCCTGGGCGCGGGCTCGGTGGCGGTCGCGGCGCACCACGGCGGGCACGACGGCTGGTACCCGCTGGTCATGCCGATGACCCACGAACGGGCGCTGATCGGCGGGCGCGAGGTCTTCGGCGAGCCCAAGAAGCTCGGCGAGGTGGTGATCGAACGGGACGGCGGCGTCGTACGGGCGTACCTGGCGCGGCACGGCATCGCCTTCGTCGAGGTGCGCGGCGCGGTCGGCGGCGCACTGCCGCTGCCGCCGCCCGCCGAGAAGCTGGACTTCTACTTCAAGTTCCTGCCCGGCGTGGACGGCACCGGCTTCGACGCCGACCCGGTGCTCGTGTACTGCACGCGCACCGAGAAGGTCCGCAAGCTGGAGTCGATGAGCGGCGACGTGCTGCTGCGCGAGTCCGCGTACGACCCGGTCGCCGACCTGCCGGTGCGCCGGCTCGTGGAGATCACGATCGGCGAGAAGACCACCGACCAGAAGGGCCGGGTCGTCGAACGGGTCAGCGCGCAGGCCCTGTTGCCGTACGTGCACCAGCGGTACGACGACGCCCGGCAGATCATGGACGGGCCGCCGGAGGGGAGCGTCTGAGCCGGTGCGGCCGACCCGGCGCACGCGGCTTCGTAGATCACCCGATATCAGCTGATCGCCCGATGTCGGCTGGTCACCCGATACCAGCCGATCGCCCGATGTCAGCTGATCACCGCTGATTCCAGCTGACTCCACCCGACCGAGGAGCAAGTGATGACGGACATGACGGACCCGTACTTGATCATCTCCTCCGACTCGCACGCCGGGCTGCCCACCGAGGAGTACCGGCCGTATCTGGACGCGAGGTTCCACCGCGACTTCGACGAATTCCTCGGGCAGCGCGAAAGCCGCCGCGAGGAGATGACCCGCCTCGGCATCCGGAACGAGACCTTCGCCGCCAAGTGGTTCGAGGAACACGAGGAAGGGCTGCGCGGCGGCTGGGACGCCGCCCAGCGGGCCAAGGAGCTCGACGGCGACGGGGTGGCGGGCGAGGTCGTCTTCCCGGACGCCGACGCCGTCGACAGTCGCACCGCAGCCCCCTTCGGCGTCGGCCTCGGCCTCTCCGGCGACCAGGACCCGGACCTCGGCATGGCGGGAGCCCAGGCCCACAACCGCTGGCTCGCCGACTTCTGCGCGCACGACCCGAAGAGGCACTGCGGCGTCGCCCTGCTGCCCATCACCGGCGACGTGGACCGTGCCGTCGCCGAGATCCACCGCGCCAAGGACGCCGGGCTCGGCGCGCTGATGATCCCCGCCATGTGGGTGGACAAGGCCCCCTACCACGACCGCCGTTACGACCCGGTGTGGGCGGCCGCCGCCGAGGCCCGGATGCCGGTTATCACCCACTCGGGGGCCGCGCCGCGCCACGAGTACGGCGACCACCTCGGCATCTACGTCTCCGAAGTGACCTGGTGGCCCGCCCGGCCCCTGTGGTTCATGCTTTGGTCCGGCGTCTTCGAACGCCACCCCGGACTGCGCTTCGGCATCGCCGAGTCGGGCTGCTGGTGGCTGCCCAACCTGCTGTGGTTCATGGACCGCCTCTACCTCGGCTCGCACGGCGGCAAGAAGCTCTCGCCCTTCGCCGAACTCAAACGCGCGCCGCACGAATACCTCGACCGCAACATCTTCATCTGCGCCACCAACACCAAGCGGCGCGAACTCGCCCAGCGCTACGAGATCGGCGTCGACAACATCCTGTGGGGCAGCGACTTCCCGCACCCCGAGGGCACCTGGCCGCGCACGAGGGAATGGCTGCGCGGCACGTTCCACGACATCCCCGTCGGCGAGACCCGCCGGATGCTCGGCCAGTCGGCGGCCGAGGTCTTCGGCTTCGACGTCCCGGCCCTGACCGAACTCGCCCGGCGCATCGGCCCCGTCCCGGCCGACCTCGGCCAGAGCGCGAACCAGGCGCCCGTCGAAGCGTCCTGGCGACGGTCGCGGGAGACCGGCCGGCACTGGCTGACCGGGTTCGACTTCCCGTACATCGGGGTGGGCGATGACTGAGCACGCCCCCGCCGATCGCTACACGGTCGTCTCCGCCGACTGCCACGCCGGCGCGGACCTCCTCGACTACCGCCCGTACCTGGAACGCGCCCACCACGAGGCGTTCGACGCCTGGGCGGCCACGTACGTCAACCCGTACGAGGACCTCCTCGCCGACTCCGCCGACCGCAACTGGAACTCCGACCGCCGTCTCGCCGAACTGGAGGCGGACGGCATCGTCGCGGAAGTCGTCTTCCCCAACACCATCCCGCCGTTCTTCCCCAGCGCCGCCCTGATGGCCCCCGCACCGACACCCGAAGAATTCGCCCAACGCTGGGCCGGCCTGCGCGCCCACAACCGCTGGCTCGCCGACTTCTGCGCGGCGGCCCCCGGCCGCCGCGCGGGGGTGGCGCAGATCCTGCTGAACGATGTCGAGGAGGCCGTACGAGAGGTCCGCTGGGCGAAGGCGGCGGGCCTGACCGGCGGCATCCTGCTGCCAGGCACCCCGCCGGGTTCGGGCCTCCCGGAACTCCACTCCCGGACGTACGACCCCCTGTGGGCGGTCTGCGCGGAACTCGACGTCCCGGTCAACCACCACGCGGGCTCGGCCTCCCCGCCGCTGGGCGACGAGCCTTCGGACCGTGCCGTCTTCATGGTCGAAACGACGTGGTTCTCGCATCGGGCCTTGTGGCATTTGATATTCGGCGGAGCTTTCCACCGTCACCCGGGGTTGCGATTGGTCCTTACGGAACAGGGCTCGGGCTGGATTCCGGGTGTGCTGGAGATGCTGGATTACTACCACGGGCGATTGGTGGCCGCGTCTACGCGCGCGGCTACGGCGGAGGCCAAGTTCGGGGCAGGGCTGGGGGAATTGATGGGTGCGCGTCCGAGTGAAGTGTGGCGGGACCACTGCTTCGTCGGCGCGAGTTTCATGCGGCCTCATGAGGTGCCGCTGCGCGACCGGATCGGCCTGGAGAAGATCATGTGGGGGAGCGATTACCCGCACGATGAGGGCACGTATCCGTACACGCGGGAAGGGCTGCGGGCCGCCTATGCGGGGGTGGAGCGGGGGGAGGTCGCGGCGATGGTCGGGGGAAACGCGGCGCGGGTTTACGGGTTTGACTTGGGGCTGTTGGATTCGATTGCGGGGAGGGTCGGGCCTACGGTCGCGGAGATTGAGGAGCCGTTGGGGGAGGCGCCGGAGAGGGCTATTAGTCCGGTGTTCGCGAAGGGGGCTTCTTTGCGGGTTTGGTGAGGGACTATAGGCGGGCCAGGCGTTCGGGCTGGAACTGGTCATCGCCGATCACTGGGGTTCCGGCGATGAGTTTGATGCTGAGCTTCTCCAGGTCGGCCAATGGGCTCAGGTCGATCGGAGTCCCCGACAGCGCGCAACACGATAGCCAGAGAGATGTGAGGTTGGGTAGTTCACGCAACGGGCTGAGGCCGTTGGGGATGTCACATCGCCATAGGATGATTTGCTGCAGCTGCGTGAGTTGGCTTACCAGGCTGAGGTCGAGCGCGCTGAGTTCATCAAGGGACAGCTCGGTCAACTCCGTGAGACGAGTCGTCCTGGACAGCTGATGCAACTGCGTCGAGCCCCCGAGCCGGAGAGTAGTGAGGCGAGGCCAGCGCTCGATCCCTTCCAGGCTCAGATAGCGCGTTTGCTGCCGGAGGTGGAGTCCGGTTAGCTGGGGGCCGACTGGCAGGTCCCCTATGTCGTCGATGATCACGGGGTACCCGATCTCAAGGAAAAGGAGATCGGTCATGTCCCGCAGCGGATCCAGGGAGACATCAGGGTGGACGTCATGAAGTAAAAGCCTCGTCAGTCCAGTTCCGGCGAGTGGGCGCAAGTCGCATACTTTCGGACAGCGGTCAATTGAGAGACTCTGCAGGTGGGAGATTGAGGTGACTGAAGAGAAGTCGCTGAGGGTGCGATTGTCGGTAATGATGAGGTTTGTCATACCGTTGGCCTGAGCTAGTGGCATTAAGTCGGTGTGCGAACCTCTCATAATTACCCGGCAGACTTCCGGAATGTGCTCTAAGGTAGTTATCTGCTCTGTGTTCTCCACCGTCAGGTAGCAGTTTTCCCACGAGTTAGCGGCCAGAATTTCCCGCGCGTACGGCTCTGATTCAAAAGAACCCCAAGCCTGCGCAATTCTGAACGCGACACGGGAGCGCGTGTCTTCTCGGAACCGGGATATCAGCGCGAAGGCAGCATCCCCCTTGACCAGCCCTGCTGTCCGTACGACCGCTGCCGCTGCATCCTCGTCAAGTCCGTCTGGCCCCGGCAGTAGTTCAAGAACCAACTCGCCGACCTTGGCCAACCTCTCGGCATCCTCATTGCTACGCGGCGGCAGCAGTTCCGCCGTCCGCCCCTCCACCTCCTCCCGGAGCGCCGGATCCAACTCCGGCGCATGCTCCAGACAAGCCGCAGCCAGCAGCACAAGCCGCTGCCGATGTCCCTTCACCCGGTCAGCGCGCCGTAGCAATTGCCGCAGCAACCGCGCCCGTTCCTCCACGCGCGCGTGCCCCACCGCCATCCGTACGACGTCGTCCCATTGGTCGTCATGCGCGTTGCGGACCAGCAGCCCGAAGTCGCGCGTCTCGACCGCTTCCTTAGACCCCAAGTAGTCCTGAAACGTCCGATGGACGAAGTTCACCGAACCGGGGATCGGTTCAAGAAGCAGTCCGCTGCGGTTGAGCAGATGCTTGAAGACCGCTTGCGCATCGCCTTGCGCCCGAACCTGCGGCATGGCGGCCAGCCAGCCGTCGATCATCTCGACGGCCTCCGCGCACGTAGCCTCCGCTTGCCCGTTGCGGATCAGCCAGTACGCCAGGCGCTGAAGCAGCAGCATCTGCTCGTCCCGCGTGAGGTCGACGCCCTCCACTCCGGTGATCTCGCGCTCCGTGTCACGCCGTACGAGCAGCATGTCCAAGGAGGCGTCGTACAGCTCCTTGCGGGCGCGCGGCAGGTGCATGCGGCGGTCGCGGTTGAGGGCGCATAGGAGGGCGCACATCAAGGGGTTCGTGGCGAGCTGGCCCAGTTCGCGGCGGGAGGTGACGGCTTGCTGGAGGGAGCGTTCGTAGCCGTCCAGGAGTGGCCGCTGCGGGTCGTCGCATTCTTCGCGGGCCGCCCCATGCCAATGCGCGATGAACTTCCGGATGTCCTCGCGCCCCATCGGCAGCAGGGAGTGCACGGTGAAGCCCTGCCCCTGCAACCAGTCCTCCGGGACGGCGGAAGGGCGCGTGGTAACGATGTAGCGGGAGTTCGGGAAGGCGGCCAAGAGCGACCGCAGCCACTCCCTCGTGCGCTGCCGCAGCGCCGACGGGACCTCGTCCACGCCGTCCACCAGGACCAGCGCCCGCCCAGCGCTGAGCAGTTCCTCCACCCACCCCGCCGGCGCGGCCCCCGCCAGCGGGTTGCCCGTGGCGGCCAGGAACTCACCCGGCAGCGGCAGCGTCTCGCGCGTCGCGAAGGACCGCAGTCGCAGGACGAACGGCACGTGGCCGTTCCAGTCGCCCAACGTCTGCCCGAAGCTGCGGCGCGCCGCATTGGTGGCTAGCCATTGCATGAGTGTGCTCTTGCCCGAGCCCGCCGGGCCGCGCAGCAGCATCCGGTTGCAGCCCGAGAGCGCCTGTTCGGCCGAGACGGACGTGGTCATGGGAAGAGCGTCGGGTTCGATTCGATAGCACTCGGCCTCGCTGCTCATGCTCAGCGCGATGTACGCCGTGCTCAGGGGCCACTCCCGCGCCGCCGCACCCCCGAGCGTCAGCCCGAAGAGCTGCAGCCTGCCGTGCGTCGCCTCGACGTACCGCCCGTAGCGCTCCTCGAACTCAAGGGACCGTGTCTCGGGCGCGGGCCCCAGCCTCTCCCGTACGGCCTCAAGCGCCCGTCCCGCCTCGCCCGACCGCCGCACCAACTCAACACTCGTGCGCGCCGGGAAAGACCGCAGCGACGTCACGTACTCAACAAGGTGCAGGCAAGCAGCATCCAGCAACTCCCCGAACAACGCCGCCCCCGCCTCGCCGAGACCCGCCCGTTCCGGCAGCCCAGGGGAGCGCTCCAAGAGCGCGGCCCGCAGCCGCGCCGGATCGAGGTCCGCAGCGAACAGCGTCTCCTGATCGATGACGTCCGGCCCGCTGAAGACATCGCACACAGCCTCCACAACCGCCCGCTGCTCATGCTCCGGCAGCGACGGCCCCGACGGCCCAATCCCCGCCAACCGCCGCGCCAGCACCCCCACCAGCCGCGCCGTCTCCTTCTCGCCCAGCCGCTCGGGCCGCCGCCCGACCGGCGCCGGGCTGCCGGGTTTACGTACAAGCCCCGCACTCGGGTTCTTGGCGATCAGCGACTTGGCGAGCGCGCTCACGACCGTAGCCGCCAGCCGTACGACGACCGCTTCCGCTCCTTGCATCCGCGGCTACCTCCCGTGTCGCAACGTCGGAGCCAGTATCCGCCCGCACCCCCGCCCCTACTGGCCGAACCCTCGGTAACCCCATCCCATACCGATCGGTAACAACCCCTAGCGGCACCCCCTCCCGCCCGCCTATGGTGCCGCCATGCCCCATCTCCCCGATGTCGTGATGTGGTCCATACCCGCCTTCGTCCTGCTCACCGTCGTGGAGATGGCGAGCTACCGACGGCACCCCGCCGAGGAGAGGGGCGCCGCGGGTTATGAGACCAAGGACGCCGCCACGAGTATCGGCATGGGCGTCGGCAGCCTCGTCTTCGACGCCCTCTGGAAGATCCCGATCGTGGCGGTCTACACCGCGGTCTACGAGCTCACGCCGCTGCGCGTCCCCGTCCTGTGGTGGACGCTGCCCCTGATGCTGCTCGCGCAGGACTTCTTCTACTACTGGTCGCACCGGGGCCACCACGTCATCCGCGTCCTGTGGGCCTGCCATGTGGTCCACCACTCCAGCGAGAAGTTCAACCTGACGACCGCGCTGCGGCAGCCGTGGACGACGCTGACCGTGTGGCCGTTCTACGTGCCGATGATCGCGCTCGGCGTGCACCCGGCGGCGGTGGCGTTCTGCTCGTCGGCCAATCTCGTCTACCAGTTCTGGGTGCATACGGAGCGGGTCGACAGGCTGCCGCGGCCCTTCGAGTACGTGCTGAACACGCCGTCCCACCACCGGGTGCACCACGCCTCGCAGGGCGGCTACCTCGACCGCAACTTCGGCGGCATCCTCATCGTCTGGGACCGGATGTTCGGCTCCTTCGTGCCCGAGACGGAGCGGCCGGTCTACGGGCTCACCAAGAACATCCGCACGTTCAACCCGCTGCGCGTCGCCACCCATGAGTACGTCGCCATCGCGCGCGACGTACGGGCGGCCACGAGCTGGCGCGAACGGGCCGGGCGGGTGTTCCGGGGGCCGGGGTGGCAGCCCGTACGGTCGACCGGGGAGGAAGCCCTGCGACAAGAGCCCCCTGCCCGTACCGCCCCCGAACGCGTCGCATGAACCACCGACAGCGGGCCCCGGCCGTACGCGCAACCGGCGCCCTCTTCGCCGCCCTCGGCGCCGCCCACCTCATCGCCCTCGCCGCGCACCTCGACGGCGTGCACCACCTCACCAAACCCGCCCTGATGCCCGCCCTCGCCCTGCACGCCGCCGCCCGCGGCGCGCCCCGCCCGCTGCTCGCCGCGCTGCTGTTCGGCTGCGGCGGCGACACTCTGCTGCAACTCGACGACCAGGCCGCATTCCTCGCCGGAATGGGGTCCTTCGCCGCCGGGCACCTCTGCTACCTCGTCCTCTTCGCCCGACTCGGAACAGCGAACGGCCGCTCGCGTACGTACGGACTCACGACCGCCTACGGAACCGCCTGGCTCGGCACCGTCGCCCTCCTGTGGCCCGGCCTCGAATCCGGGCTGCGGCTGCCGGTGGCCGGGTACGCGCTGCTGCTGACCGCCATGGCGCTCGGCGCGACACGCGTCGGGGTGCGGACCGCGGTGGGCGGGCTGCTGTTCCTGCTGTCGGACACGCTCATCGCGAGCGGCCTCGCCGACTGGCCGCAGCCGCCCGTGCCGCAGCTGTGCATCATGGTCACCTACCTGGCGGCGCAGTACCTCCTCACGGACGGACTGCTGCGGGCGGCACCGGAGACGGGCAGCGACCGAACACGTACGTGGGGCCGGGCGCGTCCCGCCGCCCGGCCCCACGGTTCAGTCACTCACGTGGCGGAGGTCAGTCCTCCACCGCCTTCAGGGCGTTGACGATCCCGAAGCCGTAGAAGCTGTTGACGTGCTTGGTGCCGGTGCAGGCCGAGTCGGCCGGCGCGGTCGGGCAACCGGGGTTGTCCGCCTGGGCCTTGAGCAGCCACTGGATCTCCTGCGGGCTCGCGTCCGGGTGCGCGCTCTTGAGGAGCGCTGCCACGCCCGCGACGTGCGGGCCCGCCATCGAGGTGCCCTGGAGGTAGCCGTAGTCGCCGCCGGGCAGGGTGGAGAGGATGCGGCCGTCCTTGGCGGGCAGCTCCGGCACCTGCCGGACGTCGCCGCCGGGGGCCGCGACGTCGATCTGGTTGAGGCCGTAGTTGGAGTAGTACGACTTCAGCGACTTGACGCCGGTCGCGGCGACCGTGACGACGCCCGGCACCTGGGCGGGCACGTCCAGGCACTTCGACGGGTCTATGTCGCGGGACGCCGGGGTGCCGTCATTGGGGCTGGAGGCGTCGTTGATCTTCTTGGCGGCCAGGTCGAAGTTGGAGTTGCCGGCGGAGGCGACGTTGACCGCGCCCTTGCGGGTGGCGAACTTCGCGGCCCGGCCGACGGCGTCGGCTATGGCCTTCTGGTCGGGGTCGTCCGCGCAGTTGAACATCCACGGGTCGACGTAATAGCTGTTGTTCGTCACCTGCACGTGGTGCTCGGCGGCGAAGACGAAGGCGCACACCACGCTCTCGGCGTAGAAGAAGCTGCCCTCCGCCTGGCTGACCTTGATGGAGGAGACCTTCACGTTGGGCGCGACGCCGGTGACGCCGACGCCGTTGCGCGGGGCCGCGATCTCACCGGCCACGTGGGTGCCGTGGTAGTCCTCGTCCGGGTTGAACGGCCGCCAGGAGCCCGGGCTGGTGTCGGCCTTGCCGGTGACGCAGCTCGCCGACTGGCTCCGCGAGAAGTTCGCCTTGAGGTCGGGGTGGGTGTCGTCCACGCCGGTGTCGATGACGGCGACCGTCACCTTCCGGGACCCCGGGTTGACCTCCGCGGCCTTGTCGGCCTTGATGGCGGCGATGTCCCACTGAAGCCCCTCCAGGGGCTCCTTGCCCGTGGCCAGCGAACGCGCCTCGCTCCGCGCGGTGGCCTTCGGGACCTTGATCTTCTCGGGCTTGCCGATGTCGGTGGTGGCGGCCGAGGTGATCGGCGCGGTCCGGGTGGCGCCGGCGGTCTGCACGCCCGGCACCGTACGGACGGTCTTCGCGAAGTCGGGGTTCTTCGAGTGGGCGACGATCACGCCGATCTGCTCGTAGGCGGTCACGACGCTGCCGCCGGCCCGGCCGATCGCCTTCTTCACCTTGGCCACCGTGGCGTGGTCGGCGGTGGTGTTGACCACGTACGACAGCAGGGGCCCGTCGGCGGCTACGGGCGCCTTGGCCGGGAGCGCGTCCTGCGGGGCGGCCGAGGCCGCGCCGGGCAGCAGGCCGAGGGAGGCGACGAGCGCCAGTCCGGCCGGCACCGCCAGCAGGGCGCGCCGACGTCTGGATCGCAGATGAGCCATGGGTTCTCCACATCATCCGGGTACCGCACGCGCACATGCCGCGCACGGACGGGTACATGACGAGTGAAGCTAGCGCCGATCATGGCCGTCGAGCAATGAATTCCCCAAGAAAGTCCGGTACGGGCCCCGATCGGGCCTCTTGTGACGACCCGTGTGAGGCCACGCGAAGTCCGTTACGGGCCCCCGCGCGACGCGGCCCCGGCCGGCCCTCGGGCGATCAAGGCGGTGCCCCCAGGCGGTGCCCTCAAGGCGGCGCCGCGGGTCCCCGCAGCGCGTCGATGCTCAGCGGCGGCAGCGGCGGCCGGGGCCCGTACCAGCGGCCGTCGGCCGCCGGCGAGGCCCGCCGCCCCGACCGTACGGCCGCTACCGGGGCCGCCAGGGCGACCATCCCGTACGGGCGCCGTACCGGGCCGGAACCGGACCGTCCGGGCGGCGGGGGCTGGGGATTGTTCACATCTGGACAACGAAGCCGCGCACGGGCGGTGTCGCTCCCGAAGGTGGTTCTTGTCGACTTCAACCACAACCCCCTGTCGAACGGGGCCGCACCCCTCTACGATGCGTGATCCGGATCACATGTCATGGCTCACGCGCCGCTGCCGCCCGTCAGGAGAGAGACCGTGGACTCCGCACCACACACCGCCGAAGGACAGGGCGGGCCGGATCGTTTCACGGACGTCCAGTCCAGTGAAGAATTCGCCGAACTGCGGCGCTCCCAGCGCTCGTTCGCCTTCCCGCTCACCATCGCGTTCATCGCCTGGTACCTGCTGTACGTGCTGCTGTCCAACTACGCGGGCGGCTTCATGGGCACCAAGGTCGTCGGGAACGTCAACATCGCCTTGGTGTTCGGCCTGGCCCAGTTCCTGACCACGTTCCTCATCGCGTGGTGGTACTCGCGGCACGCCGCCGCCCGCATCGACCCGAAGGCCGAAGCCATCAAAGAGCGCCTGGAGGGCGACGCGTGACCACCAGCCAGCAGCTCGCCGCCGCGGCAGCCAGCGAGCACCGCACCCTGATCATCACGCTCTTCTCGGTCTTCGTCG
Source organism: Streptomyces sp. NPDC050610 (assembly GCF_040654875.1). Classification (NCBI taxonomy): domain Bacteria; kingdom Bacillati; phylum Actinomycetota; class Actinomycetes; order Kitasatosporales; family Streptomycetaceae; genus Streptomyces; species Streptomyces sp. NPDC050610. The sequence goes on from NZ_JBFAIV010000023.1 coordinate 92,557, forward strand.
CCATCACCCTGGGCATCACCGTGTGGGCCGGCCGGCAGACCAAGGACGCCACCGACTTCTACGCCGGCGGCCGCTCCTTCACCGGCTTCCAGAACGGCCTGGCCATCTCCGGCGACTACATGTCCGCCGCCTCCTTCCTCGGCATCGCCGGCGCCATCGCCCTCTTCGGCTACGACGGCTTCCTCTACTCCATCGGCTTTCTCGTCGCCTGGCTCGTCGCGCTCCTGCTGGTCGCCGAACCGCTGCGCAACTCCGGCCGGTTCACCATGGCCGACGTGCTCGCCTACCGCCTCAAGCAGCGGCCCGTACGCACCGCCGCCGGCACCTCCACCATCGTCGTCTCGATCTTCTACCTGCTGGCCCAGATGGTCGGCGCGGGCGCCCTGGTCGCGCTGCTGCTCGGCGCCACGGGCGAGGGCGCGCGGCGCTGGATCATCGCCCTCGTCGGGATCGTCATGGTGCTCTACGTGACCATCGGCGGCATGAAGGGCACCACTTGGGTGCAGATCGTCAAGGCGGTCATGCTCATCGCGGGCACCCTGCTGGTCACGATCCTGGTGCTCAACAAGTTCGGCTGGAACGTCTCCACGCTGCTCGGCGAGGCGGCGAAGGAGAGCGGCAAGGGCAGGGCGTTCCTCGAACCCGGCCTCCAGTACGGCAAGGACGGCACCTCCAAACTCAACTTCATCTCGCTCGGCATCGCGCTCGTCCTCGGCACGGCCGGACTGCCGCACATCCTCATCCGTTTCTACACGGTGCCCACCGCCAAGGCCGCCCGTAAGTCCGTCAACTGGGCCATCGGCATCATCGGCGCGTTCTACCTGATGACCATCGCGCTCGGTTTCGGGGCCGCCGCCCTCGTCGGCTCCAAGGCGATCATCGCCTCCAACGAGGCGGGCAACACCGCGGCCCCGCTGCTCGCCCAGGAGGTCGGCGGCGGCGCCGGCTCGACCGGCGGCGCCATCCTGCTCGCCGTCATCTCCGCGGTCGCCTTCGCCACCATCCTCGCCGTGGTCGCGGGGCTGACCCTCGCCTCGTCCGCGTCCTTCGCGCACGACCTGTGGGCCAACGTCATCCGCAAGGGGCGCACCAGCGAGCGGGAGGAGGTCCTCACCGCCAAGTTGGCGGCCGTCGTCATCGGCGCGATCTCCATCGCGCTCGGCATCTTCGCCCACCGGCTCAACGCCGCGGCGCTGGTGGCCCTCGCCTTCGCCGTCGCCGCCTCCGCCAACCTCCCGACCATCCTCTACAGCCTCTTCTGGAAGCGCTTCACCACCCAGGGCGCCGTCTGGTCGATCTACGGCGGGCTCATCTCCTCGGTCGCGCTGGTGATCTTCTCGCCGGTGCTGTCCGGCAACGAGAAGGCGCTCTTCCCCGGCATGGCCTTCGACTACTTCCCGCTCGCCAACCCGGGCCTGGTCTCCATCCCGCTGGGCTTCCTGCTCGGCTGGCTCGGCTCGCTGCTGTCGAAGGAGCGGCCGGACGCCCGCAAGTACGCCGAACTGGAGGTCCGCTCCCTCACCGGCTACGGGGCGCACTAGCCGTAACGGCCGTACCGCTCCGTAACGATCACCAGCCGGCCGTACGGCTTGTGGCGGCCCCTTATCACGCAGGGTCACTGGGCGCTCGCTCCGGCGAAATGCCCAGTGTCCGACCCATCGCGTACGCTGCGGACAATTGGATGTATCCATGGTTCATTTCCGCAGGAGGGGCCGCCACCATGCTCATCGATACCTTTGGTCGCGTCGCCACCGACCTCCGCGTCTCCCTGACGGACCGCTGCAACCTCCGCTGCACGTACTGCATGCCGGAAGAGGGCCTGCAGTGGCTCGCCAAGCCCGATCTGCTCACCGACGACGAGATCGTCCGCCTGATCCGCATAGCCGTCACGGAGCTGGGCATCACCGATGTCCGCTTCACGGGCGGCGAACCGCTGCTGCGCCCCGGCCTCGTCTCCATCGTCGAGCGCTGCGCCGCCCTCGAACCGCGCCCCAAGATGTCGCTGACCACCAACGGCATCGGCCTCCAGCGCACCGCCCGGGCCCTCGCCGACGCCGGCCTCGACCGCGTCAACGTCTCCCTCGACACGCTGCGCCCCGACGTCTTCCAGGCCATGACCCGGCGCAAGCGGCACAGCGACGTACTGGACGGTCTCGCGGCCGCCCGCGACGCGGGGCTCACCCCGGTCAAGGTCAACTCCGTTCTGATGCCCGGCCTCAACGACGACGAGGCGCCCGACCTGCTGGCCTGGGCCGTCGAGAACGACTACGAACTCCGCTTCATCGAGCAGATGCCCCTCGACGCCCAGCACGGCTGGAAGCGCGACGGCATGATCACCGCCGGGGACATCCTCACGTCGCTGCGCACCCGCTTCGCCCTCACCCCCGAGAGCGACGACGCGCGCGGCTCCGCGCCCGCCGAGCGCTGGCTCGTCGACGGTGGCCCGGCCCGGGTGGGCGTCATCGCCTCCGTCACCCGCCCGTTCTGCGCCGCCTGCGACCGCACCCGGCTCACGGCCGACGGCCAGATCCGTACGTGCCTGTTCGCCCAGGAGGAATCGGACCTGCGCGGCGCGCTGCGCTCGGACGCGCCCGACGAGGAGATCGCCCGCCGCTGGAAGCTCGCGATGTGGGGGAAGAAGGCCGGTTCCGGTCTGGACGACCCCGCCTTCCTCCAGCCTCAGCGCCCGATGTCAGCCATCGGCGGCTGACCGCCCGGCGGCCCCGGCCTCCCAGTCGGCGAGCGTCACCACGTCCTTGAGCATCGAACGTACGCCGAGGAACTGGGAGAGGTGCTCGCGGTGCTCCTCGCACGCGAGCCACGTCTTGCGGCGCTCCGGAGTGTGGATCTTCGGGTTGTTCCACGCCAGCACCCATACGGCGGTGGTGCGGCAGCCCTTGGCCGAGCAGATCGGCGATTCGTCGTTCACGGCAACCAGTGTGCACATGGCGACGCCGGGCAGCCACGGGGGGAGCCGCCCGGCGTCGGTCCGTCGCTCCGACGGGGGATGCGGAGCGCATACGAAGTATGTCACGGGCGGGCGGAGGCGGTGCACCGGAACCACATGATTGATCTGAGCTTTTCTTGAGCTTTGTACCGCGCTGAAGATCAGCCCTGCGTCGCCGAACCCTCGCTCCGCTCACGGGCATTGGCTTCCGGGACGGGTTCCGCGCCGGACTCCGCCGCACCGGCGACCAGCATCGGACGGGTCGGCGGCGGCACGAAGGTACCCGGCAGCGAAGGGGCGTTCTCCCGGCCCGCGTTGGCGATGACCACCGCGATATAAGGCAGCGCGACGCCCAGAACCAGTGTCGCGATGGCCACAAACCGCTCGACGTCCCACAAGACGACGGTCGCGATGACGGCCAGGGTCCGAATCGACATGGAGATGATGTAGCGCCGCTGCCGGCCGCGCACGTCCTCCGTCAGCCCTTGCCGGGCTCCGGTGATCCGGAAGGACTCGGCACTGCTCTGCTTCCGCATCACGTTCCACCACCTGATCGCAGCGCCGGCTCTCCCCGTCCGGGACGTAGCCAACGTTACGCCGAGCCACGTCGGGGTTCGAGACCGGGGCGCGTCCCGCGACGCGGTCCTCTGTCATGCCTACCTCGTACGACCCGGTCCGACATGCGCCGTACGGGTATTGGACGGAGACTGGCTGGGCATGCCACATCGCGCCGCATAGGAGGCGACATGAGCTGGTTGTGGGCCATCATCGTCGGTTTGGTGCTCGGTCTGATCGCCAAGGCGATCCTTCCGGGCAAGCAGCAGATCCCGCTCTGGCTGACGGCTGTCTTCGGCATCCTCGGCAGCGTCCTGGGCAACTGGGCGGCCACCGGGCTCGGCGTCAACGACACCCGCGGCATCGACTGGACGCGGCACCTGCTGCAACTGGCGGGCGCGGTCGTGGTCGTCGCCGTGGGCGACCGGCTGTGGGCCGCGGTACGGGGCAACAAGCAGCGCACGTGAACGGGTGAGCGCGCGGGGAATGAGGGAGCGGCCGGGAAGCCACCTGACGGGTGGTTTCCCGGCCGCGTTGCGACTTACAGCCGACTTGTAGCCAGCTGAGCAGGTGCGTGATAGGAGCGCCGTCAGGCCTCCTGCACGCCCCGGAGCTGGGCGAGCTTGCGGCCGGCCTTCAGGTACACGCCGCCCTCGGCGCCGAGACCGGCCTTCGCCAGCACCTCGGCGACGACCTCGGCCAGCGGCCGGATGGCCTCCGCCTCGGCCAGCACGATCGACTCCTGGCCGTCGCCGGTCTCCACGACCAGCCGCAGCCCGTTCTGCTTGGCGACCCGGCGGGCCGCCGACGCGCTGGGCTGGAACCCCAGGACCGCGGCGAGCACGGCCGTGGCGGGCTTCTCGCCGTGCTCGGCCATCTCCACCACGGGCAGCGAGTCGACGTCCACGAAGCTCTTCTTCGAGAACTGCGCCGTGAACCCGGCCCGCGCCGCCATCGCCGCCGGAACCCCGTACAGCGCGGCCACCACCTCGCCGGCCAGGACCTTCTTCAGGTCCATCGGGTGCAGCGTCCGCGCCTCCAGCCGCGCGCCCGCCGCGTCGATCTCGGCGTCGGTCCACTCGGTCCAGGCCCGCAGGTACGGGACCATCAGCCGGTCCGGAATCGACATGATCTTGCCGAAAACATCGTCGGCGGGCGCGGTCAGGGCGACCGCGTTCCCCTTGGACTTGCTCATCTTCGCGCCGGTGCCGTCGGTGCCCTCGATCAGCGGCATGGTGGCGATCATCTGCGGCCGCTGACCGTAGACCTCCATCACCTTGCGGCCCATCTGCATGTTGAGCAACTGGTCGACGCCGCCCAGCTCGATGTCGCAGTCGAGCTCGGCGGAGTCGATGGCCATCGCGATCGGGTAGATCAGCTCCGACATCGTCAGCCCCGAGCCGGCCGCCAGCCGGTTGCGGAAGTCGTCGCGCTGGAGCAGCTGCGAGGCCGGGACCTGGGCGAGGATGCCGATGAGCTTCGGCAGCGTGATCCCCGCCAGCCACTCGCTGTTGAACCGCACGGCGACCTTGTCGAAGTCGAAGAACGGCCGGACCTGGTCCTGGTACGTGGACAGGTGCCGGGCGATGTCCTCGTCCGTGAGCGGCGGGCGCTCCGCGGACCGCCCCGACGGGTCGCCGATCTTGGCCGTGATGTCGCCGATCAGCAGCGTGACGTCATGGCCCATCCGCTGGAAGCGGCTCAGCACGATCATCGGCACGGTGTGGCCCAGGTGCACATCGGCCCCGGTGGGGTCGATGCCGAGCTTGACCTTCAGGCCGCGGCCGGCGGCCCGTACGGACTCGATCTCCGCGGCCAGCTTCTCCGCCGACGGCAGTACGTTCACGGCCCGCCCGGCGATCAGCTCCGCCTGCTCCTCGGCGGAGAGGTCCGTCAGGTCGAGATAGCGCCGCGAACCCGTCTCGGCGAGCAGCCGCTCGACCGTGGTGTCGGAGGAGAGGTCCTGCGCGAGGAGCTCGCTGGCGCGGGCGACGGATTCGCCGAGGCGTGTCATGGCGTTCCTGATGATCGGTTGACGGTCGGATGGTCGGGACCAGTCTATTCGGCGGCTCGTACCCCTTGGCCGCGGCTCACAGCTCGTACCCCCAGGCCGCGCTCACAGCTCGCACCGCCGGCTCCGGCTCGCGCCCCCCAGGCCGCGGCTCGGGGGAGGCTTCGGAGGCCGCCGCTCACACCCCCTGGCTGACGGAGCTCATGTTGAAGTCCGGCACCCGCAGCGCGGGCATCGCGGCCCGGGTGAACCAGTCGCCCCACTCGCGCGACAGCGTGGGCTCGGTGCGGCCCGCCTCGGCGGCGCGGGAGAGCAGGCCGACCGGCGACTCGTTGAAGCGGAAGTTGTTCACCTCGCCGACGACCTCGCCGCGCTCCACCAGATAGACGCCGTCCCGGGTCAGCCCGGTCAGCAGCAGCGTGGCCGGGTCGACCTCGCGGACGTACCACAGGCTCGTCAGCAGCAGCCCGCGCTCCGTCCCCGCGATCATCTCCTCCAGCGAACGGGCGCCGCCGCCGTCGAGGACCAGATTGCCGATGGCCGGGGCGACGGGCTGCCCCGTGAGCTCGGCGCTGTGGCGCGTGGTCAGCAGCCGGTTCAGCACTCCGTCGCGGATCCAGTCGGTGCCGGCCAGCGGCAGGCCGTTGTCGAAGACCGACGAGTCGTCCTCCGAGGCGTGCGCGATCACGAACGGCGCGGCCTCCAGGCCCGGCTCCGCCGGGTCGCTGCGCAGGGTGAGCGGCAGCTCGGACAGCCGCTCGCCGATGCGGGTGGCGCCGCCGGGCCGGGCGAAGACGGTCCGGCCCTCGGCCGCGTCCCGCGCGCTCGACGCCTGCCACTGCTGGTAGATCAGCATGTCCGCCACGGCCGTCGGCGGCAGCAGCGTCTCGTACCGCCCGGCCGGCAGCTCGGTCCGCCGCTCGGCCCAGGCGAGCCGCCGCGCGAGGTCGGCGTCGAGCGCCGCCGGGTCGACGTCCTTGAAGTCCCGGGTGGCCCGCCCCGCCCAGGCGGACCGCGCCGGCCCGCCGTCCCGCCGGGCGGCCTTCGCGTTCAGCTCCAGGGTGCCGGCGGGCTGGTCGTGCCGGAGCCGCAGCCCGGTGGAGGTGCCGAGGTAGCTGGAGACGACCTCGTGATTGGCGAACCCGTACAGCGCCCGGCCGTCCGCGCGGGCCCGCGCGAAGGACTCGCCGAGCGCCGGGGCGAAGTCCGCGAAGACCTCGGAGGAGGTCTCGGCGGGCGCGTCGGCGAAGTCGGGGGAGTGCGGCACGCCCGCCACCAGCGGCCGGGCGTCCTCGGCCGGCCCGGCGGTCCGCGCGGCCTCCTCGGCGGCCCGTACCAGCGGCTCCAGCTCCTCGGCCGTGACGGCCGAGCGGGAGACGACGCCGCAGGCGGTGCCCTGCGCCCCGTCGACCGTCGCGACGACGGTCAGCCCGCGGCCCCGGGTGACGCCGTTGGTCGTCAGGGCGTTGCCCGCCCAGCGGAGGTTGGCGGTGGTCCGCTCCTCGGCGATGACGACGCAGCCGTCCGTCCGGGACAGCTCCAGGGTCCGCTCGACGATCTCGTGGGGCTTGCTGCTGCGAGGGCTCATCGGCCGGCCTCCTGGGCGGGGTGGTGACGGTGCTGCTGTCCGAGGGCTGCGGGGCGTACGGCTTGCGGTCGGCGCCGGCTCATCGGTCGGCCTCCTGCGTGGTGTTGAGGATGTTGACGTCCTCGAAGAGCGCCGAGGGGCAGCCGTGCGAGACCGCCGCGATCTGGCCCGGCTGCGCCTTGCCGCAGTTGAAGGCCCCGCCCAGCACGTACGTCTGCGGGCCGCCGACCGCCGCCATCGAGCCCCAGAACTCGGGCGTCGACGCCTGGTAGGCGACATCGCGCAGCTGCCCGGCGAGCCGCCCGTGCTCGATGCGGAAGAAGCGCTGCCCGGTGAACTGAAAATTGAAGCGCTGCATGTCGATGGACCAGGACCGGTCGCCCACCACGTAGATGCCGCGCTCGACGCCGGAGATCAGCTCCTGTGTGGACGGCCCGTCCGGCGCGGGCCGCAGCGAGACGTTCGCCATCCGCTGTACGGGCACATGGCCCGGCGAGTCCGCGTACGCGCACCCGTTGGACCGCTCGAACCCGGTCAGCCTCGCGATCCGCCGGTCCAGCTGGTAGCCCACCAGGGTGCCGTCCCTGACCAGGTCCCAGGACTGGCCGGCCACCCCCTCGTCGTCGTAGCCGACGGTGGCCAGCCCATGCTCGACCGTGCGGTCGCCGGTCACATTCATGATCTCGGAGCCGTACTTGAGCTTGCCCAGCTGGTCGAAGGTGGCGAAGGACGTCCCCGCGTACGCCGACTCGTAGCCCAGCGCCCGGTCCAGCTCCGTGGCGTGGCCGATCGACTCGTGGATCGTCAGCCACAGATTCGACGGGTCCACCACCAGGTCGTACGCGCCGGGCTCGACGCTCGGGGCGCGCATCTTCTCCGCCAGCAGCTCCGGGACGCGCGCCAGCTCCGCGTCCCAGTCGTAACGCCCGTCCGTCAGGTACTCCCAGCCGCGCCCCACCGGCGGGGCGATCGTCCGCATCGAGTCGAACTCGCCGCTCGCCGGGTCCACCGCGACGGCCGTGAGCTCCGGGTGCAGCCGGACCCGCTGCTGCGTCGTCACGGTGCCGGCCGTATCGGCATAGAACTTGTTCTCGTGCACGGTCATCAGCGACGCGTCCGCGTGCGCCACCCCGTCCGCGCGCATCAGCCGGGCACTCCAGTCGGCCAGCAGGTCCGTCTTCTCCGCGTCCGGCACGGTGAACGGATCGATCTCGTACGAGGAGACCCACGTCCGCTCCCCGTGCACCGGCTCCGCCGCCAGCTCCACCCGCTCGTCGGAGCCCGCCGCCGCGATCACCCGCGCCGACAGCTTCGCCATCGCCACGGCCTGCGCGGCCACGCGCGCCGCCGCGTCCATGGTCAGATCCACCCCGGACGCGAACCCCCACGTCCCGCCGTGCACCACACGCACCGCGTACCCCAGATCCGTGCTGTCCGAGGCCCCCGTAGGCCGGGCGTCCCGCAGCCGCCACGACGCGCTGCGCACCCGCTCGAAACGGAAGTCGGCGTGATCGGCCCCCAGCGCCCGCGCGCGGGCCAGCGCCGCGTCGGCCAGCGGTCGCAGCGGCAACGCGAGAAACGACGCGTCGATGTCGATGGAGTGTGGCGAAGCAGCAGGCACGGCATCCTCCGGTAGTGGTTCCTGCGCATCATGCCGCTCGGGTGCCCCGTTGCCCAGCGCCTTTATCGTTTACCGGCCTTGGCGCGCGGCGGCGGCCGAGCTCTCGCCGGGGCTGATCGCACGGCGTGTAGCGTCGGAAGAACGCGCGGCGGCACGGCCTTCCTGACATTCGCGGCCGCACAAAGGCTCGACCACGATGGCCCGACAAGGCGGTGAGGGGCACGCCATTCATGCGATGAGGTGAAAGGCACAGTGAGTGATCCGACGAACTCTCCCCGTGGCAGCGGGCCGCTTTCATCGAGCTTGGGCACCATTTCGGTAGCCGGGCCCCGGGCCCTCCTGGACCTGTTGTCCAGAACGGGAGTCGACAGCCGCCGACTGGCCCGCGCAACCGGTCTCGACACGGACCGGCTCACCGACCCGGCCGGCTGGGTGGAGGGCCGGCTCGGCATGGATCTGCTGGACCGTGCCGCCGACACGGTGGGCGACCCCCTGTTCGGCGCGCGCTTCGGCCGTGATCACCAGCCCGGCAGGCAGGGCCTGTTCGACTACCTGTTCCTCACGGCGGACTCACTCAAGGCAGCCTTCGACACGGCGATCCGGTACATCTCGGTAGTCGCCACCGGCGGTGCGTACGGGTGGGCCCAAGGCGACAGCGGGGCCGTCGTCGAACGGACGCTGCCGGGCGGCCCCCGTTTCCCGCACGCGGAGTCCTACGCGCTGAGCTGGCATCTGACCATGGCCCGGCACGCCACCGGCCGCCCGATCCGCCCCGCCCACCTCGGCCTCGTGCAGCCGGCCCCGGCCCCGAAACGGCGCCACGCGCTCGCCGAGATCCTGGGGGCGGACGACGTCGACTTCGGGTGCCCGGCGACCACGATCACGCTGACGCGCCGGGACCTCGACCTGCCGCTGCTCGGAGCCGACCCCCTGCTCGCCGCGATGCTCCGCCGGCACGCGGACGGGCGCCGGCTGCCCGCGGAGTCCTGGCCCGACCGGGTACGGGCCTTCCTGGCCGACGGTTTCGCCGACCGCCCGGTCACGCTCGACACCGCCGCCCGGCACCTGGCGGTAAGCCCCCGCATGATGCAGCAGCACCTGCGGGAAGCCGGAACCAACTGGCGGGCCGAGGTCGAGGCGGCTCGCGACAGCCAGGCGGTCGATCTGCTGCGCAACAGCCCGCTGCCGGTCAGAGCCATCGCGACCCGGCTCGGCTATTCCGATGACCGGGCGTTCCGCCGCGCTTTCCACCGGCGGCACGATTGCGGTCCCGACGCCTATCGGCGCGGCACGACCGCGTGAACGGTCCCCGAGCCCGCGGATTCGGTCCTCCCGCCACCGCTCGTACCGCTTTTAGCGTGGCGTGCATGAGCAATGAGCCGATTCAGCGCAGCAGCGCCGCGATCCACTACCGTTTCGACGACCGCGACATGGATTACGTGTTCCAGATGTCCGTGGCCGCCGCCAAGACCGGTGGCCCGGACGCGGGCGAGCTGTACGCCATCGCCTCCCGGATCGAGGACGGCGATACGAAGAGCTGGGTGAAGGAATTCGAAGCCTACGGCGACGCGCAGCGTGCCCTGGCCGCGGACTGGGAGGCGAAAGGGCGGCGGCGCAGCGCCGGCGAGGTCCTGATGAAGGCGTACTACGCCTATCGGCAGGCATGGCAGTTCGCCGCCGCGGACGCTGCCGTGTTCGAGGCCCTCATCGGTAAGTTCGAGAGCGCGTTCGCCGACGCCACGAGGCTGATGGAACTGCCCCTGACGTACCTGGAAGTGCCCTTCGGGCCCGCGTCGCTCCCCGGACTGCGCCTGGACGCCGGCCCCGGGGCCCCGACACTGCTGCTGTTCGGCGGCCTCGACACCTGCCGGGAGGACGTGTTCCACCTCATCGGACTGAACGCGTGGCGGCGCGGCTACACCGCGGTGATGGTGGACCTGCCCGGCCAGGGCACCACCCCGCTGCGGGGTCTGCACCTGATGAGCGAGGCGGAACGGCCCGTCGGAGCGGCCGTCGACCACCTCGTCGACGCCTACGGCACGGACCCCGCGAGCCTGGCCCTCCTGGGCATGAGCGCCGGCGGCTACATGGTCAGTCGCGCCGTGATGACCGAACGCCGCGTCGCCGCCTGCGTCGCCAGCACCCCGCTCTACGACGGCGGCAGCATGCTTCCCGTCGAGGCGCTCGAAGCCATGGCCGCCACCGGTGGCGCGGTACACGCCGGCTTCCTCATGTACCTGTGGCGCTCCGGCCTGACCACGGCGGCAGAACTGGCCGAACTCTTCGCCACCTTCCGGGCCGATCCGTCCGGGGTCGACTGCGCCTTCCTGTCCATCGCGGGCAGCAGCGAAGGGCCCGGCTTCATCGACCAGACCCGCCGCTGGCACGACGGCCTCCCCGTCGCGGACAAGACACTGCTCGAACTCGACGCGTCCACCGGCGCGGACGCGCACTGCCAGGCCAACAACCCCACTCGCCTGGCCCAGGAAGTCTGCGACTGGCTGGACGGTGTCTTCAGCCGACGCGGCTGAATACCGGGCGCTGTTCGCGCCACGGTGGTGAGGTGCGGTTCCTGTCGCCAGGCGCTGCGCGATGCGTTGCCCGCCTCGGCGGGGGCCGTAGCCTCCGGTTGCACGCTGCGGGTGTGGCGGCCTTTGACGGTCGTGTTGTGGGGTCAGAGTTCCCCGGATATGACGCCGTTGCGGAAGGCGGCCCATTCTGAGGCGTTGAACCGCAGAGGATCGCGACCGGTGTCTTTGGAGTCGCGTATGGCGACTGCCCCGCCGGGCAGGTCGGTGATCTCGACGCAGTTGTTCTCCGGACCGCTGGCGGAGGATTTGTGCCAGGCGGCTGCTGAGAGGTCGAAGGCGTAGGACTCTGCCTCGCGTTCGACATTCACTTATCGCGGCTTCTTTCTTCCATCTGTGCGATCAGAGCCAACGAATCATCCATCGGCAGGGCAGCGGCGACGATGCGTTCGAAGGCATCGGCGAAGGTCTGGACTTCGTCGGTGCCCTCAGCGTAGGACGCCCCGATGAGGTTCTCCAGAAGTACTACGTCGGGCATGGGGCCCGGGAGGCCCACCAGGCTGAAACTGCCCGCGTTGCCGGGGTGAGGGGGCGCGTCCAACGGCATGACCTGCAAGGTCACGTTGGGCATTTCGGAAACGTCGAGCAGCCGCCGCAACTGCTCCCGCATGGTCGTCGGCCGGACGGCGAAGCGTTGGTGCAGGACCGCTTCATTGATGACCGCCCACATCCGCAACGGCCCGTCGGGGCGGGTGAGTACGGCCTGACGGGCCTGACGGACCTCGGCCAGCGCCGCCACTTCCTCCGGAGTGCGCGTCATGGCGCCGGCCCCGATGGTCTCCCGGGCGTAAGCGGCGGTCTGGAGCAGTCCGGGCACCAGCAGCGGGGCGAACTCGCGCACGCTGTCCGCGTCGAACTCCAACGAGATGTAGTCCGCGTACGCGGGTGCCACCACCCCGCTGTACGTCTGCCACCAGCCCTGCTTGCGCGCGTCTTTCGCCAGCGCCTCCAACGCGGCGAACACTTCCGGGTCTTCCACCCCGTACAACGCGAGGAGTGCTGATACGTCCTCCGGCCGGATGTGCCCATTCGCGGTCTCGATGCGGGAGAGCTTCGGGCCGATCCACCCCAGTTCCTCGGCGGCCGTATCGAGGGTCAGACCAGCGGAGTTCCGGTACCGCCTGAGAGCTTCGCCGAGCCGTCGGCGGCGGACGGTGGGCGTGGGGCGAACGTTTGGCATGGCTGGAGTGTTGCAGCCGCCTTAACTGCAAGTCGATGGAACGAACTCTCGATCCATCAATTCGGGTGACAAGCTTGCGAAGCAGTGGGTCGGGGCTATCGCACGACGCGCTTGCCCGCGATGAATCCGGCGATGTCCGGTGCGGGGAGCACGCGGACGCAGTCGTCCACGGAACCGGTGAGTGCGTCGCGGTACGCCACGATGTCGTGGGGGTCCGAGGTGATGATGACCGCGGACGGGTGTCGGGCGGCGACGACCACGAGGAGCGCGTCGACGGCGTCGGGCCGCTTCTCCCGCGGAATCGACGCCGAGGCCAGCAGGTGTCCGGCGCGTTTCGCGTCGTCCTCCGTGTGCCCCGCCTGGCAGACGCCGCACGCGGGCTGTGCCGCGTTACGAGTGCCGAAGACGACGCACTGCGTCACCGCGCGGGTCAGCGGAGTCCACCGCCCAGGGCGCCATGCCTGTGCCAGGACGGGGAGCGGTACGACGGGCGGGTGCCCCTCCTCGGTCAGGATCGTGTGCAGGATGTGGGCGGACTTCTCCCGGCGGTCCAGGGCGATGAGCATCCCCGCGTCATAGACGAAGACCGGTGTTTTCACGCCGCGTCCCGGGCCTCGGCGGCGAGGGCCTCGGCGATCCCGGCCCGAGCCGCCGACAGCTCGGCCTCATCGAACTCCGGACCGGCGCCCTCGGGGGCCGGCAGGGCCTCTGTGGCGCTGACCGCGGCGTCCGTTTCCGCGAAACGGCGGGTGACGACCGCGTCCTCTGTCATCTGACGCAGCACGGCGGCGGTGACGTACGAGGACACGTCGAGCCCCATGGCGTCGGCGTGCTCCTTCACCGATGCGCGGACAGCCGGGTCCATGCTGACGCTGAAGCGTTCCCTGGTGGCCATACAGCCGACCGTAGCACGCCGTGTTACGCCTCTGTCGGCGTCTGGCGGGGCGATGTCGCCCGCCGGCGCGGGTCCGCGCCGGCGGCTTCGCGCCGGCGGCTTCGCGCCGGCGGCTTCGCGCAGTGGATCTTGAGGCCAGGCTGGTGCCGCTCCTCCCATGCCTGAATCGCATGGATCGCACGGAGAGAAGCCGTGGAGCGAACACGGCCCGGCAACCCTGCGGCCCCTGGCGCCCGATGCCGTCCGTGTCCCCTTCTGTAGAGACCCGACAGGGTCCGCCACTCGCCCCTGTCGAAGCTCGATTCTCTTTTCGGCGACGCGGACCTATACGTTCGGTGTATCCAGCACCACCTACGAAAGGGTGATCCGTTGAGCCGCTCGGTTCTCGTCACCGGAGGCAACCGGGGCATCGGCCTCGCCATCGCCCGGGCCTTCGCCGACGCAGGCGACAAGGTCGCCATCACCTACCGCTCCGGTGAGCCGCCGGCCGGGTTCCTGGCCGTGAAGTGCGACATCACGGACCCCGAGCAGGTCGAGCAGGCGTACAAGGAGATCGAGGAGAAGCAGGGCGCGGTCGAGGTGCTGGTGGCCAACGCCGGCGTCACCCGCGACCAGCTGCTGCTGCGGATGTCCGAGGACGACTTCGCGTCGGTCGTCGAGACCAACCTCACCGGCACCTTCCGGGTGGTCAAGCGCGCCTCGAAGGCCATGCTCCGCGCCCGCAAGGGCCGGGTCGTGCTCATCTCCTCCGTCGTGGGGCTGATGGGGTCGGCGGGGCAGGCCAACTACGCCGCCTCCAAGGCCGGACTGGTCGGCTTCGCCCGTTCCCTCGCCCGTGAGCTGGGCTCCCGGAACATCACCGTCAACGTCGTCGCCCCCGGCTTCGTCGACACCGACATGACGCGCGTACTCACCGACGAGCAGCGCAAGGGCATCGTCGGGCAGGTCCCGCTCGGGCGTTACGCGGAGCCGGCCGAGGTCGCCGCCTCGGTCCGCTTCCTCGCCTCGGACGAGGCCGCATACATCACTGGAGCCGTCATTCCTGTCGACGGCGGATTGGGCATGGGTCACTGATCAGCATGAGCGGAATCCTCGCAGGCAAGCGCATTCTGGTGACGGGCGTCCTCACGGAGTCCTCGATCGCCTTCCAGGCCGCCAAGGTCGCCCAGAACGAGGGCGCCGAGGTGATCCTCACGGGCTTCGGCCGGCTCTCCCTCGTCGAGCGCATCGCCAAGCGGCTGCCCAAGCCGGCCCCGGTCATCGAGCTGGACGTCACCAACCAGGAGCACCTCGACGGGTTGGCCGACAAGGTCCGCGAGCTCCAGGGCGACGACGCGGGCCTCGACGGCATCGTGCACTCCATCGCCTTCGGCCCGCAGGGCGCCTTCAACTTCCTGGAGGCGAGCTGGGAGGACGTCTCGACCGCGGTGCACGTCTCGGCGTACTCGCTGAAGTCCCTGACCATGGCCTGCCTGCCGCTCATGGAGCATGGCGGCTCGGTCGTCGGCCTCACCTTCGATGCGCAGTTCGCCTGGCCGAAGTACGACTGGATGGGCGTGGCCAAGGCGGCCCTGGAGTCCACCAACCGCTACCTCGCGCGGGACCTGGGCGCCAAGAAGATCCGCTGCAACCTGGTCTCGGCCGGCCCCATCAAGTCGATGGCCGCCAAGTCCATCCCCGGCTTCGAGGAGCTCGCGGACGTCTGGAACCACCGCGCGCCCATCGGCTGGGACCTCGCCGACCCGGAGCCCGCCGGCCGCGGCGTCGTCGGCCTGCTCTCGGACTTCTTCCCGCGGACCACGGGCGAGATCGTCCACGTGGACGGCGGCGTGCACATGATGGGGGCCTGAGCCCTCAGGACTCGCGCGGAGCCGTACGTACGCGACGACGCCCCGGAACCCGCAGCGCGCGGGGGCCGGGGCGTCGCCCGTTCGGTCCAGCAGGCCGGGCGGCCGGGCGGCTCCGCCGGGCACTGTGGAAGGGCGTTCCCCTTGTGGTGCAGCCGCGGCAGACCGCCGCGGTACGGCCGAGGAGGTGCCGCCATGCGCATGCCCCGCCGCCTGGCCGCGGCCGTCCTGACCGCCGCCGGTCTCGGCTTCGCGGCCCCGCCGCCCGCCGCCCCGGCCGAGCGCGTTCCGCACGTACGGGACGTACGGGACGTACGGGACATACGGGTTGAGCGTGTTCCGTACGTACGGGCCGAGCACGTACCGCTCGTACGAGCCGAGGCCGAGCGCTCCGCGTTCGTACGGGCCGAACAGCCGTCGCCGTCCCCGGACCGGCCCGAGACGCGGTGCCGCGCCGAGATACGCGGCTCGCACGCCGCCGCCGACTGCTTCAACCCCAACTCCTTCGCGGACCGCGTGCAGCTGCACATCGAGTGCGCCCGCTGGTGGGACCCCGACATGGACGGCGCGAACACCGCCGTCGGCCCCGCCCAGCACGTCTCGCTCGCCGGGCGCTGCTGGAAGGAGATACGCGCGGCCTGGGTGACCCATCACTGAGGGACGACGGGCCCCCGAGGCCGCTCCTTCCGCCTGTGAGTTCCGTGCATCAGCTCCGCCCGTCAACTCCGGGTGCAGCGCGCCGGACGGCAGTCGAAGTTGTGCGCCGCCGCCTCGGTCTCCGCCTTCTCGCTGTCGCCCGCGCGGATCGCGGCGACCAGCCGGGAGTGGTCCATCCGGGCCTCCGGCCGCAGTTCCGTGCCGAGACCCGAGCGCAGGAAGCCGCGCACCACCCCGCCGAGGTCCGCGTACACCGCGCTCATGACCTCGTTGTGCGCGGCGGCCACGACGGCCGCGTGCAGGGTGGCGTCCGCCTCCACGAACAGCTCCGCGTCCCCCGACTCCCACGCTCGTTCGCGCCGGTCGAGCAGCGCCTCCAACTGCCGCAGGTCCGCCTCGGTGCGCCGCAGCGCCGCCAGCGCGGCGGCCCTGGTCTCCAGCGCGCCGCGCAACTCCGCGACGTGCTCCGGATCGGAGCCCGCGAAGCGGCGGTGCATCACCCCGGCCAGCTCGCTGGTGGCGACGACGTACGTGCCCGAGCCCTGCCGGATGTCCAGCAGGCCGTTGTGCGCGAGCGCGCGCACCGCCTCCCGGACGGTGTTACGGGCCACACCGAGCTGTTCGACCAGCTCGGGCTCGGTCGGGATGCGGGAGCCGACGGGCCACTCGCCGGAGGTGATCTGGGTCCGGAGCCCGGCGATCACCTGGTCGACGAGGGCGGAGCGCCGGGGCGAGGTCAGTGGCATGCGGCTCCTGAGTGTGAACGGTGGAGGTGATCCACCTCATGAAAATCTGGACAGCCATTCATCCCATGATTCTATGATGGACCAATGGCAGATGAAGAGGTTATGACAAGCAGCCCCGGCGCGGCGGACCGCGGCCACGAAACTCCCGGGACAGCGGAGTCTTCCGGGATACCGAAGGCGTCCGATGATGCGCACGAGATACCTGCGGCATCCGAGATACCTGATGCACCTGAGATGCCCGAGGCGCTGGACGGCTCCGGTGGTGTCGTCTCGCGGTGGCTGCGCCCCCTGGTGCTCGCCGGGCTGGTCCTCGCCGCCCTCAACCTCCGCCCCGCCGTCACCAGCCTCGGACCCCTCCTCAAAGAGGTACGCACCGGCCTCGGCATGAGCGGCGCCGTCGCCGGACTGCTCACCTCGGTGCCCGCCCTGTGCTTCGCCGTCTTCGGCTTCGCCGCGCCCCGGCTCGCGCGCCGGTGGGGCCCCGGCACCGTCGTCTGCGCGGGCATGGCGGCCATCGCCGCGGGCCTCGTCCTGCGGCCGTTCGCCGGCGGCACGGCCGCCTTCCTGGCCGCGAGCGCCCTCGCGCTGGCCGGCATAGCCGTCTCCAACATCCTGATGCCGGTGATCGTCAAGCGGTACTTCCCCGACCGGGTCGGCTCGACGACGGGCGTCTACTCCATGGCGATGGCACTGGGCACCGCGGCGGCCGCCGCCGCGACCGTGCCCATGACCCACGCGCTGGGCGGCAGTTGGCGCGTCGGGCTCGGCGTGTGGGCCGTGCTCGCCGCGATCGCGGTGGTGCCCTGGGCGGCCGTCGCCCGCGACCGTACGCACCGGAGCGAGCCGCACGCCGCGTCCGGCGGGGGAACGGGCGCCGCGCCGGACGGGCCCCGCGCCCCCATCACCCGCTCCGCCACCGCCTGGGCCATGACCGTCTTCTTCGGCCTCCAGGCCACCGGCGCGTACATCACCATGGGCTGGATGCCGCAGATCTTCCGCGACGCGGGGATGTCCGCCTCCACCTCTGGCGTGCTGCTGGCCGTGGTCATGCTGGTGAGCGTGCCGCTCTCCTTCGTGCTGCCGCGCGTAGCCGCCCGGCTGCGCAGCCAGAGCCCGCTCGTCGTGCTCCTCGGCGTCTTCGGCCTCACCGGCTACGCCGGGCTCTACCTCGCTCCGGCCGGCGGCGCCTGGGCGTGGGCGCTGCTGATCGGCGTCGCCAACTCCGCCTTCCCGCTGGCCCTGACGATGATCGGGATGCGGGCGCGGACCAGCGCGGGCGTGATCCGGCTCTCCGCCTTCGCGCAGAGCACCGGCTATCTCATCGCCATCCCCGGTCCGCTGCTCGTCGGTGTGCTCTACCAGCACAGCGGCGGCTGGGGGCAGCCGATCGCGCTGATGGCGGCCCTCCTGGTGCCTCAGGTCTTCGCCGGGATACTGGCGGGCCGCGACCGCGTCATCGAGGACGAGGTCTGAGGGCGAGGTCTGAGGGGGCGGGCGCGCGGGCCCGGCGGGCAGGTACGCGGGTCCGCCGCCCAGGCGCGACCGGACAGGCCCAACGGGCCCCGGCGTGAGGGCCGGACCCCGCGGCGCGGCCGCCGGGCGGGGTGGGAGACTTGCTCCATGCCCGTGCTCGATGAGAACCCCAAGAACGGTCAGAAGACCCTGCTGACCATCCTCGGCGTCATGCTCGCCATCACCGTCGTCATCGCGGTCGTCGCCTCCCTCGCGGCCCCCTGACCCCGGCCCCTGGCCTTTGACCGCGCCCCCTGACCGCGCCTTTGACCGCCGCGGTCGGTCCCGATGGTGGGGCTAACCCCACCACCCCTAGGGGAGGTGGGTCAGGGAGAAGTGGGTGGGTCACCGGATGGGGCGGACGGTCTCCGCTCCATAGGTTTGATGTACACCGCGAACCGGCGGTGCCCGATCGAACCGCTCGGAGGCGATCCACGTGTCCGCCGACACGCACCTGCACGTCCCTGCTCCCCGTACCGCGCAGACGCGGCTGCCCTGGTGGGCCCTGGTGCTGCCCGCGGTCGCCTTCGTCGTGCTGTTCGCGCTGATGATCTCGCCCGCCGCCGCGGACTCGGTGAGCTCCGCCTCGGCCGCGCACGCGCTGGAGGTGCTGAGGCACTTCCTCGGCGGCTTGCTGTCGTGACAGTCGTACACGTCGGTCGTACGCATGGGGCGTAGGCCACGCTCGTACGCACCCGGCCGTACACACCATTCGCACGCGCCAGCCGCACGCACCGGCCGTAAAGAGTCGCGCAGCTCCGAGCCGTACGGGCATGGCGCCCCCGGCCCGAGCCGTCCCCGGCAGCAGGCCCCTGTCCCCTGCCTCCCCTGCGGGCCTCCGCCGCCCGAGCGGGCGATCCGCCCCGTGCCCGAGCCGCCGCGAACGGCTTCGACGCGGTCGATATGAGCCGCGCCCTCGCGCCGACCGGCGCGCTGCCGGCGGACCGCCCACCACCCGGTGAGTGACCGCCGCCCCGTACGCCCTCGGGCAGCCCGGCGCCGGCCGACGCGGCCCGGTCCGCGGCGTACCGCCGTGGTGAACGAGGCTTTCAACACCCCGCGCCTCACCGACGGTTTCATGCGAAGCTGGAGGTATGAGCGCCGCCGCATCTTCCCGGGGTACGACCCCCCAAGCCATGGAATCCCGCAGGATCGTCATTCTCCGGCACGCCAAGGCCGACTGGCCCGACGTGGACGACCACGAACGTCCGCTCGCGGAGCGCGGCCGCAAGGACGCGCCGATCGCCGGACGCCGCCTCGCCGACGCGGGCATCGTGCCGGACCTGGCCCTCTGCTCGACCGCGGCCCGTACCCGCGAGACCTGGAAGCTCGCGGTCCACGAGCTGCCGCAGCGCCCCAAGACCGTCTACGAGGACCGGCTGTACGAAGCCGGCCTGGGCGAACTCATCGCCGTACTCAACGAGACCCCCGACGACGTGCGCGACCTGCTGCTCGTCGGCCACAACCCCGGCATGCACGCCTTGGCGGACGCCCTCGCGGGCGAGGCCGAGGGCGACCTGCTGCCCCGGATGAACCGCACCGGCTTTCCGACCGCCTCCATCGCGGTGATCGCCTTCGACGGTTCCTGGAAGGGCGTCGAGCACGGCGTCGGCCGCCTGGTCGAATTCTGGGCCCCGCACGAGTAGCCGAACCGCCGGCTCGTCAGCGCACCGAGCCCCGGAGCCGATCTCGGCTCCGGGGCTCTTGTCCGTACGTGGTCCGTGGCCGCCCGCGCCGGGGCGGCGCTCACTCGTGGGTGTCGGCCGCCTCGACCTCTTCGCGGGTGATGCCGAGCAGATACAGGACCGTGTCCAGGAAGGGCACGTTCACGGCGGTGTGCGCGGCCTGCCGCACCACCGGCTTCGCGTTGAACGCGACGCCGAGACCGGCCGCGTTGAGCATGTCCAGATCGTTCGCGCCGTCCCCGATCGCCACGGTCTGATCGAGCGGCACTCTCGCCTCCTCGGCGAACCGGCGCAGCAGCCGGGCCTTGCCCGCCCGGTCCACGATCTCCCCGGTGACGCGGCCGGTCAGCTTTCCGTCCGCCACCTCAAGGGTGTTGGCGGAGGCGAAGTCCAGCCCCAGTCGCTCCTGGAGGTCGTCGGTGACCTGGGTGAAGCCGCCGGAGACGACCCCGACCTGGTAGCCGAGCCGCTTGAGGGTGCGGATGAGGGTACGGGCCCCGGGCGTGAGGCGGACCTCCGCGCGCACCTTGTCCACCACGGACTCGTCCAGCCCCGCCAGCAGCGCGACCCGCGCGTGCAGCGACTGCGCGAAGTCCAGTTCGCCGCGCATCGCCTGGGCGGTCACCTCGGCGACCTCGGCCTCGCAGCCCGCGTGCGCCGCGAACAGCTCGATGACCTCGTCCTGGATGAGGGTCGAGTCCACATCCATCACCACGAGCCGCTGCGCCCGCCGCTGGAGGCCGGACGCCACGACGGCCACGTCCACGCCGAGCCGCGCCGCCTCGGTGGCGAGCGCGGTCCGCAGCACGGCGGTCTCCGCGCCCGAGACGGCGAACTCGACGGCCGTGACGGGGTACTTGGCGAGCCGGAAGATACGGTCGATGTTGCCGCCGGTACCGGTGATACGGGCGGCGATGGCCGCCGTCGACTCGGCGGTCAGCGGATGGCCCAGCACGGTGACATGCGAACGGCCCGTACCGCGGGGCCGGTTGTCGCCCCGGCCCGAGATGATCTCGGCCTGGAGATGCAGCGACTCGGCCCAGCTGTGCACGGTGGCCCGCAGCTCGCCCTCGGTGGCGCCGCTGCCGACGGGGGCGGTGATCAGTGCACACAGCACGATCCGGCCTCGGGTGACGACCTGCTCGATGTCTATGACATCCACCGACCAGGCGGCCAGGGTGTCGAAGAGCCCGGCGGTGATGCCGGGCCGGTCCTTGCCGAAGATCTTGACGAGGAGGGTGGGGGAGTCGTCCCCGGTGAGACCGGAGACGGCGGGGACGCCGGAGACGGGCGGAGTCTGCGATGCGCTCATGGTGCTCATACGGTATCGGGCGGCGCGCGGGAACCGTACATGTGTCCCGTGTGCTGGGACGCCGGGCGCTGCCGCGGGCTGCGGTCCGGGAGCACTGCCGGGCCCTCGCCGGGCCGCCGCTGGGCCGTTGCCACGGCCCGCCCGGAGGGCCCCGGCGAACGTCGGAAGGCGGCCCGGCCGAAGGGCACGACGGCATGCTGAGGGTGTCGGTGCTGACGCTGCCGGTGCCGCCGGCCCGCCGTTCGGTGACCGACTGGCCGAGTGGGAATCGCCTCGCGGGGCGCCGGTCCGCCCACCGGGCACGGCTCTTCCGGCCGGGAGCCGGTCGAAGCGCCGCCGACGGCGCCAGGGCGGCGCGCTCGCTCTCAGCCCCGAGGCATCCTGCTCGGCCAGTCGCGCCGGTGCCGTGCTTTTACTGGCGCCGCCGCGAGCCGCAGGCTGTCGCGGCGCCCGGCCGGCCCGGCGGGAACCGCTTCGTGAGGCGGCGGACTGCCCCCTTCCGGTCGGGAGTCGGTTCCAAGAGCCGTAGGCGAGGGCCTGGGCGACGCCCCCGCCTCAGTCCCGAGGCCCTGGCTCGTCCGGCCGATCGGTGTCGGTGCGATACCGCCGGTGTTGTGGTGAGCCGCAGGCTGTCGTGTCGGCGGGCCGATGCCGCCGGGACACACCCCATACGCGTCCTGGTGCCCGGTGCCCGCCCGCCCGTCGTTCGGCGGCCGGCCGGCTCGGCGAACCGACCTTTTCCGGCCGGGAACCGGGTCCAGAGCCGCCAGCGGCGGGCCCGGACGACGCGCCCCGCCCTTAGCCCCGAGGCACCTGCTTGGCCAGGGCGGACCGGTGCCCTGCCGGTGTTGGTCCCGCGTGTGACGGCCCCCGGATCGACCGGGCGGGAACGGCTCCCAGAGCCGCCACCGGCGGCCGGGCCGCCGCGCCCGCTTTCAGCCCCGAAGCTCAAGCTTCTCCGGGTGGACCGGTGCCCGTACCGGTGTCGGTGTTGGTACCGCCGGTACTGCCGCGAGCCGCAAGCTGTCGCGGCACCCGGCCAGCGCGGCGGGAGTCGCCTCGCGGAGCGCCGGTCCGCCCACCGGGCACGGCCCTTCCGGCCGGGAGCCGACCCCAGAGCCGCAGTCGGCGGCCGAGAGGCCACCCCGCCCTCAGCCCCGAGGCCCAGGTCCCTGCGGGCGGCCCGGTGCCGGAGGCGGTGGTGGCGGGGGAGGCGGGTCCTCTCTCGGAGGGCGTCGGCGTGGGGTGGTTTGGGGGCGGCGGTTCGGGTCGGGGTTGTGTACGGGTCGTCTTGGGCGGGGCGCAGGTAGGGGTTCGTCTCGTCGAGTGGGCGGTAGGCGGGGGAGGGGTTGTAGGGGCCCGGCTCGTACGCCAGGTTCGGGTAGGTGCGGGAATGGTCGAGGCCCGGCCCGTCGCCGCCCCGCCCCCGCGCGTACGGGGCCGCCCGCCGCCCCGCGGCCCCCGTCGCGCACGCCAGCAGCCCCCCGAAGGCCCCGGCCGCGGCTCCCCAGGCCGCGCCCAGCAGCAGCGCGGCAAGCGCGTGTCCGTGCAGGTCGAGCCCGGCCCCGAACGCGTCGAAGCCCAGCACGGACAGGCTCGCGTCCGCCTTCACCCGCGTGAGCCACACCAGCAGCGGCAGCGTGAGCGCCGTCACCGCGCCCAGCCACACCGCCAGCCGGCCCGCGTAGGCGAGCGGCTTCAGCCCGTTCCGGGGCGTACGGGCCGCCGCGAGCAGCCCCGTGGCGAGCATCGTCAGCACGCACGCGAGAACCAGCAGCCACACCCGCCCGTCCAGCTCGGCCAGCCGCCCCACCGTCACCGCTTCGTCCGTCTTCGAGCCGAGCAGCTTGTCGAGCGGGTCGGGCAGCAGCCGTACCAGCGCGCCGCCGGCCCTGCCGTGCCACGGCACGAAGAGCCCGATCGGGAGGCCCAGCCAGACCCCGTTCGGCGCCGCGAGCACGGCGGAGCCGAGCACCCGGCGCGGATGGTCGTCGCCGATCGCCGCGTACACGGCCGCCGCGAGCCCCGCGCAGACCGCGAGCACCAGGGCCGCGCGCAGCGCCGACGCCGCCGGCCGTACGGTCCGGTGCAGCGCCTCCCAGCCGCGCGGCAGCGGCGTGCCGCGCGAGGTGAGCACCGCGATCAGCAGCACCGCGAGCACCCACAGCGCGCCCCCGAGCAGCGAGGCCCCGGTCCGTACGCTGAAGCCGACGGCGGCCTTGGCGTTCGCGAGGTCGGCGAGCCCGTTCGTGAGCCGGCCGCCGAGGTCCCCGAGGTCGCCGACGCCCGGGATCTCGACGCCCGTGCGCCCGCCGCCGATCTTGTCGAGGCCCAGCTCGGAACCGTCGATCGTGATGGTGTCCGAACCGGCCCAGGTGAGCACGCCGAGCAGGACGAGGAAGAGCGCGGCCACGGTCGCCACCCGCGCCGCCAGCTCCGTACCCCGGATCGTGCGGCCGGCGGCCCGTAGCGACCGCAGGAATATCCAGCCGAGGACGAGCGCGCCCACCAGGCTCACCCCCAGTGGCGCGATATCGATGGCGGTACGCGCCTGCGCGCCCTCCAGGCCGAAGGCCTTGAGATCCCCGGAAGGGGTGACGGATCCGCCGACGGCGAGCACCACGGCGGCCGCCGTCATCGGGCCGAGCCGGCCCGTGCCGTCTGCCCCGAGCAGCTTCAACCCGAGCGCCGCGACCGCGGCCATGGCCAGGAAGGCCCAGCTCACCGCCGCTACGGAGGTCAGGGCGAGCTCCGCTGCGCGCACCGTTCGCCTGTCGCTGCTGCTGGTCATCACGGCCCCCCGTTCCACACCAGTTGCCCGGATACACGCGTTCCGTGCGTATCCGGGGGCGGTTACTACTCTCCGAGGGTGTTCCGGTTGCGTCAACGGGCCCCTGTTACGGGGTCCTGATCAATCCCGACTTTCAGATGAGGGACTGTCCCTGAAATAGTTCCTCCCGATGTTCGCCATCCCTAGACTCCCTGTCGTGGGGGGTAATTCGGGGGACAAGTAGTGGGGCATGGAGTGCGGGAACTCGTACTGGAATTGAACGGACAGACCTGGACACTCGATCCATCCAGGTCATATACCCTCGGACGGGATCCGCAGGGGGACATGGCGATCGAGGACGCCCGCGTCTCATGGCGGCACGCCACCGTCCGCTGGGACGGCCGCAGTTGGGTCATCGAAGACCATGGGAGTACCAACGGCACGTACGTGCAGGGCCAGCGCGTCCAGCAGATGGAGATCGGCCCCGGCTCGACCGTCCACCTCGGCAACGCGACCGACGGCCCGCAGCTGATCCTCTCCATCGCGGCCGCGGCCGCCCCGGGCGCGGGACTTCCCGGCGGGCAGCCGGCGAGCGCGGCGCAGCCGGCGAACGCCGCACCGCCGCAGGTCGCACCGCCGCAGGTCGCGCCGGGGGCGCAGGGGATACAGGGGGTTCAGGCCCCGGCGCCGCAGCACCAGCAGCCCGGCCCCGGCTGGGCCCAGCCGCCCGCGCGGCACCAGCAGTCCGCGCCGTACCAGCAGCCCGCACAGCCGCAGGCCGACTGGCAGCAGGCGCATCACCAGCAGCCGCACCAGCCGCAGGGGCACCATCAGCAGCAGGCCTACATCCCCGCGCAGCAGCAGCAGCAGCAACAACAGCCGCCGCCGGGCATGGCCGGCCGGCCGGCCATGCCGGCCCACGGCGACCGCAGCCCCACCACCTTCCACCAGCTGGCGCTGGGCCGGGTGATGCGCATCGGCCGTGCGCTGGAGAATGAACTGGTCGTCTCCGACCTTCAGGTCTCCCGTTATCACGCCGAATTCAAGGCCGCCCCGGATGGCCGCTTCGAAATCGTCGACCTCGGCAGCCACAACGGCACCTATGTCAATGGCCAGCCGGTCCGTCATCAGATCATCGGCCCGAACGACATCGTCGGAGTCGGCCATTCCACGTTCCGATTGGTCGGCGACCGGCTGGAGGAATTCGTCGACACCGGCGAGGTCTCCTTCTCGGCCCGCCATCTGACGGTCACGGTCGCCGAGAACAAGACCATCCTCAAGGACGTCTCCTTCGGCGTCCCCGAGAAATCGCTGATCGCGGTCATCGGCCCGTCGGGCTCCGGCAAGTCCACCCTGCTGCGCGCGCTCACCGGCTACCGCCCGGCCGACCACGGCGAGGTCCTCTACGACAACCGGAACCTCTACAAGCAGTTCGCCGAGCTACGCCAGCGCATCGGCCTGGTCCCGCAGGACGACATCCTGCACAAGGAGCTCAGTGTCCGAAAAGCGCTGCGGTACGCCGCCAAGCTCCGCTTCCCCGGCGACACCGCCGAGAACGAGCGCGAGGCCCGGATAGGCGAGGTGCTGCGCGAGCTCAAGCTCGACATCCACGCCGACAAAAAGGTCCACTCCCTCTCCGGCGGCCAGCGCAAGCGCGTCTCGGTCGCCCTGGAGCTGCTCACCAAGCCGTCGCTGATCTTCCTGGACGAGCCGACCTCCGGCCTCGACCCGGGCATGGACCGCGACGTCATGCAGCTGCTGCGCGGCCTCGCCGACGACGGCCGCACCGTCCTGGTCGTCACCCACTCCGTGGCCGAGCTCGCCATCTGCGACAAACTCCTGGTGATGGCCCCGGGCGGCTCGGTCGCCTACTTCGGCCCGCCCGACGAGGCGCTGAACTTCTTCGGCTACGGCACCTGGGCCGATGTCTTCTCCGCCTTCGAGAACTACCGCGACTACGACTGGTCGGGCCGCTGGCGCGGCTCGCAGCACTACCAGATGTACGCCGCCGACCTCGACGCCGCCGCACCCCAGCAGGCGTACGCGCAGCACGCGCAGCCGCCGGCCCGCGTACCCAAGCCGCAGAGCTGGGGCTCCCAGCTCTGGACCCTGATGCGCCGCTACACCTCGGTCATCGCCTCCGACCGCGGCTTCATGGGGCTGATGCTGATCCTGCCCGCCGTGCTCGGCGGCGTGAGCTGCGTGATCCCCTCCGACTTCGGACTGGGCGCACCGACGAAGGGCCACTTCAACCAGGACGCGGGCACCATCCTGCTGATCCTCGCGGTCGGCATGTGCTTCTCGGGCGCCGCCAACTCCGTCCGCGAGCTGATCAAGGAACGGGTGATCTACGAACGGGAGCGGGCCGTCGGCCTGTCCCGCTCCGCCTACCTGATGTCCAAGGTGATCGTCCTCGGCGTGATCACCGCGATCCAGGGCGTCATCCTCTGCGGGATCGGCTTCTCGATCCGCGAGCTGCCGAAGGAGGGCGTCGTCCTGGCCGGCCTCCCGGCCGTGGAGCTGTGCCTGGTCGTCATCGCCCTCGGCTTCACCTCGATGATGATCGGCCTCGTCATCTCCTCGCTGGTCAAGACCGCCGAGAAGACGATGCCGCTGCTGGTGATGTTCGCGATCGTCCAGGTCGTGTTCACCGGCATCATGTTCAAGATCTACGACTCGCCCGGCGTCGAGCAGGTCGCCTGGCTGATGCCGTCCCGCTGGGCGGTCGGCGCCGCGGGCGCGACGCTGGACCTCTCGCACATCATGGCCCCGATGGACAAGGGCGACCCGACCAACCTCGACCCGCTGTGGGAGCACTCCGCGGCGGTCTGGGGCCTGGACATGGCCGTGCTCATCGCCCTCGGCGTCGTCTGCGGCTTCGCGGTCGCCAGACTGCTGCGCCGCCATGAGCCGGAGGTCATGCGCTAGCGGTCACGCCGGGCCGGCGCTCGTACGGACACGTACCCAGCCCGAGCCCGTACGGACGGCCGCCGGACCCGAGCCCGTACGGATACGTACCGGACCCGCGCCCGTACGGTCGTACGCACCGCACGCACGCCGAAGGGCGGCCGCACCCACCACGGGGTGCGGCCGCCCTTCGGCGTATGGCCGCGGCCTGATGATGCCGGCCCGGCTCAGCGGGCCGGGAAGCCGGGAAGCCGAGGAGCCGGGAATCAGCCGGCTCAGTAGGCCGAGTTCACGTTGTCCATCGAGCCGTAGTTGGCTGCCGCGTACTTGCAGGCGGCGGTGATGTTGGCGACCGGGTCGTAGATGTCCCAGGACGTGCCGTTGACGTGGTACTGCTTGAACGTCGGGTCGATGACCTGCAGCAGGCCCTTGGACGGGATGCCCGCGACGGCGTTCGAGTCGTAGTCGTTGATGGCCTGCGGGTTGCCCGTCGACTCGCGCATGATGTTGCGCTTGATGCCGTCGTAGCTGCCGGGTATGCCCTGCGAGTGCATGATGTCGAGCGACTGGCGGATCCAGCCGTCGAGGTTGTCGCCGTACTGGGGCGCGGCGGTCTTGGGGGCGGGAGCGGCGGCGCGCTTCTCGGAGCGGTTCGCGGCGGTCTTGCCGGAGCGGTCCTTGTCGGCCTTCGCCTTGGCGTCGACGCCGGCCTTCTTGGCGGCGGCCTCGGCCTTCTTCTTGGTGTCGGCGGCCTTCGCCCGCGCCTCGGTCTTGGCCTGCGCGGCGACGGTGCCGGACTGCTTGGTCAGCGCTTCCTGCTGGATCTTGGTGCCGAACGTGGTGGAGTCCTGCGCGACGGGCTTGACCGCGATCGACTGGGTGTCGCCGTTGGCCTCGGCCGAACCGGGCACAGCCGCGAAGGTCACGGCGGCGACACCGGCGGCCGCGATGCCGGCGACGGAGAACTTGTGGACCTTGGAGAGACGGCTGTAGCCAGGAATGGTGGGGACGGGCATGCGGGGGTGACCTCTTCCAATCGCTTGAGTCGCAGTGGCCGGATCGGCGCGGGGAACGCCGCTTCTCGATCGACGGCGCCCTGCGACTCGGCAATTGTTAGCGGCCGCAAAAAGCTGTGGCAAAGGTGTGACGTACTACCCGGCTTCGTGGAAGAAGGGGGTGTTCGGGTCAGTGCGAACGCGCCGCATACCCGTTCGCAACCCCGTTATGCATCCACTACTCCGGCTCGTAAGTGACGTGCGCCCTATGTGCGGGCTCACACCGGGCGCCCCCTCGGCTCGCCCGGTGTGCGCGTATGACTGCGGAGCGTGTGCCTCAGAGCTCGACCATCACCTGGTCCAAGGACTTGCGGACCAGGTCCGGTACCTCGCAGTCCGCCGCCGGGTAGCCGACGGGGATCACCGCGAACGCCTTCTCGTTCACCGGGCGGCCCAGCACCTCGCCCAGGAAGCGCATCGGGCTCGGCGTGTGCACCAGCGCCGCCAGCCCCGACAGATGCAGCGCGGAGAGCAGCATCCCCACCGCGATGCCGACCGACTCGTCCACGTAATAGTGCTTGCGCTTGGCGCCGTCCGGCCCCAGCCAGTACCGCTGCTGGAACACGACGATCAGCGCCGGGGCGTCCGTGAGGTGCGTTTTCACCTCGTCCGTGCCCAGCGGGCGCAGCGCCGCCAGCCACTCCTCGCCGAGCCGCCCCTCATAGGAGAGGTGCTCTTCCTCCTCCGCCGCCCGGCGGATGCGCCGTCGCACCTCGGCGTCCTTCACCAGCACGAAGGTCCAGGGCTGCTGATGCGCGCCGGACGGCGCGGTGGCCGCGCAGGCGATGGCGTCCTTCACCACCTGCTCCGGCACCGCGTCGGTCGAGAACTGCCGTACGGTCCGCCGCTCGTCCATCCGCGCCCGCAGCTCGGCGGCGCGGGCGAGGGACTCGGCGGCGGGCATCCGGGCCGGCCGGTAGGGCACCGTCCGGTAGGGGGCGCCGTGCGTCGGGATCCAATTCCTCGTCGGTGTAGGCATGACCCAGAGTCTGATCCCCGCAGGGCTGATCATCAATGGGGCAGCATCAGGTGAACATCCCCGAACTCATGCCATAGATAGCCTTGTTCGATAGCCTCCGCATAGCTACTGCAAAGCAATTCCCGACCCGTCAGCGCCTCCAGCATCAGCAGATGCGACGCCTCCGGTTCATGCAGCCCCGTCAACAGCCCGTCCACCGCCCGCACTCCGCGCTCCGGCGTCACGACGAGATCCGTCCACCCCGCCGCGGCCCGCACCACGCCGCCGGGCCCTCCCGGACCGGCCGCCGACTCCAGCGCCCGTACCGCCGTCGTGCCCACCGCCACGATCCGCCCGCCGCCCGCCCGCGCCGCGTTCACCAGCCACGCCGTCGACGGCGGCACCGCGAACCGCTCCGGATACGGCGGCTCGTGCGCCTCGCCCGACGCCACGCCCGTATGCAACGACACCGGAGCGACCTGCACACCCCGGCTCACCAGCCGCGCCACCAGGCGCGCGGTGAACGGGCGGGCCGCGCTCGGCATCTCCGCGGAGCCGTGGCCGTCGGGGTCGGGCACGGCGAAGACGCTCTGGTACGCGGAGAGCGGCTGATCCCGCTCCGTATAGCGGTAGCGGATCGGCCGGCCGTACCGGTGCAGCACCGCCTCCGCGTCCGCCCCCGAGTCCGCCCCTATGCCCACGCCCACGCCCACGGCCGCGGACGGCCGCGCCCACCACAGCCGGTCGCCCGTCGGGTCCACCGGCCCCTCCAGTACGAGCCGCAGCCCGCCCGGCAGCGTCACCGCCGCCCACGTCAGGTCGCCCGTACGCCGCCGCGTCGTGCCGTGTCCGTCCGGCCGGCGCACCTCCACCGACCAGCGGCCGTCGTCCGCCCGCGTCGAGAAGTGCACCACTACGGGCTCCTCGCCCAGCCGGCCGTCCACCGCGGCGGGCAGCGTCCGCGAGGTGTTCACCACCAGGACGTCCCCGGCCCGCAGCAGCTCGGGCAGCTCGCGGAAGGCGTGGTGCGAGACACCGCCCCGGCCGCTCACCAGCAGCCGTACGTCGTCCCGGCGCAGCCCCGGGCCGCGCTGCTCGGCCGGAACCCGCGCCGACAGCTCCTCGGGCACGCGCAGCACCTCGCGCGGATCCACCGCCTTCATCGCCCGACCTCGGGCTCGTGTCCGATCTCGGGCTCGTGTCCGATCTCGGGCTGGCGTCCGGCCTCGGGCTGGCGTCCGGCCTCGGGCTCGTGTCCGATCTCGGGCTGGCGTCCGGCCTCGGGCTGGCGTCCGGCCTCGGGC
>NZ_JBFAIV010000023.1:122791-134569 GCF_040654875.1 Streptomyces sp. NPDC050610
CCTCGGGCTGGCGTCCGGCCTCGGGCTGGCGTCCGGCCTCGGGCTCGTGTCCGATCTCGGGCTGGCGTCCGGCCTCGGGCTGGCGTCCGGCCTCGGCCTCGGGCTCGGCCCGCCCGCCCCCGAGCAGCTCCGCAGCCGTGTACCGCCCGCTCGCCGGCCGCTCGTCCAGCAGCCGCAGAAAGGCCGGCGCCACCTCCTCCGGCAGCGCCCGGCCCGCGAGATCCTCGCCGGGCTCCGCCGCCGCGTACAGGTCGGTGCGCATGTCCCCGGGATCGACCCACCAGACCCGCAGCCCTGCCTCCTCCACTTCCACCGCCAGCACCGCCGACAACTGCTCCAGCGCCGCCTTCGACGCGCCGTAGCCGCCCCACGTCCCGTACGCCTCGACGGCCGCGTCCGAACTGACGTCGATCACCGCACCGCCCGGCGCGGCCCGCAGCAGCGGCAGCGCCTGCTGCACCAGCCCCAGCGGGGCCACCACGTTGGTCTCCAGCGCGGCCCGCAGCCCGTCCAGCGGATGCGACTCCAGGGAGACCAGCGGCTCGGCGCCCAGCGCGCTCGCGTTGTTCACCAGCAGGTCGAGGCCGCCGAGCCCGCGCGCGGCGGACACCAGAGCGGCCCGGTGCCGCGCGTCGGTGACGTCTCCGGGCAGCGCCACCACCCGCCCACCGGCCGGCGCCCCGTCCCCCTCGCCGGCCCCCTTCTTCTCCCCAGTCCCCTTCTTCTCCCGAGCGCCCCCCTCCTCCAGCGCCGCGACCGCGTCCCGCAGCGGCCCCGCCGACCTGGCGTCCAGCACCAGATCCCAGCCGCGCCCGGCCAGCGCCGTCGCCAGCGCGCGGCCCAGGCCCTTCGAAGCCCCCGTGATGATCGCCACCGGCATGGACTCCATCCCCCTTCTCGTTCTTCGCGGCCTGTTCGGCCCTCGTGGCCGCTTCAGCCTCTCGGTCCGTTCCACGCCACCGTAGGAACGGCCCCCCGCCGCCCGCCTCGGCTGCCGGACCCACCGCGCGAAGGCACTTCGGCCTAGGCCGCGAGGGGTAGGGACCAGGCCTCCCCAGGCCCGATACGCCCGCGCCGGGCCGCCGGTACGGTGACCCCCATGAGCAACGGAAACGGCCAGGGCCCGCCCACGGGCCTGGCCGCGGTGAGCACCGCCCTGCTGGCCATGAGCAGACACCTGGAGGTCCACGACGTCCTCAAGACGATCGTGGTGTCCGCACGCGAACTGCTCGACGCCGAATACGCGGCGCTCGGCGTCCCCGACGATCACGGCGGCTTCGCCCAGTTCGTCGTGGACGGCGTCAGCGACGAGGAGTGGAAGGCCATCGGCCCGCTGCCCCGCCAGCACGGCATCCTCGCCGCGATGCTCCACAGGGCCACCCCCGAGCGCCTCGCCGACGTCCGCGAGGACCCCCGCTTCGGCGGCTGGCCCGCCGCGCACCCCGACATGTCCGACTTCATCGGCATGCCGGTGGCCGACGGCGACGAGGTGCTCGGCGCGCTCTTCCTCGCCAACAAGAGGTGCCCCAAACCGGAAGGCGGCTGCGGCTTCACCGCGCAGGACGAGGAACTGCTGCGCATGCTCGCCCAGCACGCCGCCATCGCGCTGACCAACGCCCGCCTCTACGAGCGCAGCCGCGAGCTGACCATCGCGGGGGAGCGGGCCCGCCTCGCCCACGAACTCCACGACGCCGTCGCCCAGAAACTCTTCTCGCTGCGCCTGACCGCCCAGGCCGCCACCGCCCTCGTCGACCGCGACCCCGCCCGCGCCAAGGGCGAACTGCAGCAGGTCGCCGCGCTGGCCGCCGAGGCCGCCGACGAGCTGCGCGCCGCCGTCGTGGAGCTGCGCCCCGCGGCCCTCGACGAGGACGGGCTCATCGCGACCCTGCGCACCCAGATCCAGGTCCTCGACCGGGCCCACACCGCCGGCGTCACTTTCGACGCGCAGGGCGTACGGGCCCTGCCGGCCGCCCAGGAGGAAGCGCTGCTGCGGGTCGCGCAGGAGGCCCTGCACAACGCCCTGCGGCACTCCGGGGCCGATCGGGTCGACGTCACGCTCGTACGCCGCGGCCAGGGCGCGCTGCTGCGCGTCTGTGACGACGGCCGCGGCTTCGACCCCTCCGCGGTCCGGCGGGCCGGCCGCCACCTCGGCCTGGTGTCGATGCGGGACCGGGCGAGCGGCGTCGGCGGCAGGATGACCGTGACTTCGGGGCCCGGCAAGGGCACCGCGATCGAGATGGAGGTGCCCGGTGGCTGAACACGCCGACGGTCCCAGGACGGCCACGGGCGACGCGCGGGCGATCAGGGTGCTGCTCGTCGACGACCACCAGGTCGTCCGCCGCGGACTGCGCACCTTCCTGGAGGTCCAGGACGACATCGAGGTGGTCGGGGAGGCCGCCGACGGGGACGAGGGCGTCGCCCGAGCCGAGGAGCTGCGGCCCGACGTCGTGCTGATGGACGTGAAGATGCCCGGCACCGACGGCATCGAGGCGCTCCGCAAGCTCCGCGGCCTCGACAACCCGGCCCGGGTCCTGATCGTCACCAGCTTCACCGAGCAGCGCACCGTGGTCCCCGCCCTGCGCGCGGGCGCCGCGGGCTACGTCTACAAGGACGTCGACCCGGACGCGCTGGCCGGCGCCATCAGGTCCGTACACGCCGGGCATGTGCTGCTCCAGCCCGAGGTCGCCGGGGCGCTGCTGTCGCAGGACGTGACGGGCGGCGGGCACGGGCGCGGCACGACGCTGACCGAGCGGGAGCGCGAGGTGCTGGGCCTGATCGCCGACGGCCGGTCCAACCGCGAGATAGCCCGCGCCCTCGTCCTCTCCGAGAAGACCGTCAAGACCCATGTCTCCAACATCCTCATGAAGCTCGACCTCGCGGACCGCACCCAGGCCGCCCTGTGGGCGGTGCGGCACGGCATCGGGGCCTGAGGAGCCTGAGAACCGCTGACGGCCCTGGTCACACGGCCTACGCACCGGCTACGCACGGCCGGGGCCGGCCGGTGGCACACCCGGGCAACTTCATACGGTCGTGTGAATGTCGGGCCGGTGGCGCAACTCGAATGGCCCAGCTCAGTTCTCCATGGCGTGCCGCGGCGATTGGCCGCGGCCACGCGAGGAGGATCTGAGAAGTGAAGAACATGAAGAAGCTCGCCGCCATCACGATCGCCGCCGGTGGTCTGGCCGTCGCCGGCGCGGGCGTCGCCTCCGCCCACGGCGGTGCGCACGCCGGCGGCGTCGTCAAGAACTCGCCTGGCGTCGCCTCCGGCAACGCCGTCCAGGTGCCGGTGCACGTCCCCGTGAACGCCTGCGGCAACTCGGTCAACGTGATCGGGGTGCTCAACCCGGTCTTCGGCAACACCTGCCTGAACCGCTAGTGCCCTGACCGGCGAAGCCTGCCGGGACGAGCGCTAGTCGAGGCACCGCGGCCCAGCCGCACACCACCGGCCCCCCGGACAGCGTCCGGGGGGCCGGACCCGTTCTCAGGGCCGAACGTTGATCCGATCGTGGGCAACCCGCTCGCGACCCGTGTCATCCGCGCGGTGGGCGCGTTTGCCAGCGTGCGATCCCGCGGCCGGGGTCGTCGAACATCCAGCAGGAGGAAGTCTCTTCATGAACACTGCCAAGAAGGCGGCCCTGGTCATCGCCACCGCCGGCCTCGCCGCGGGCGCCGCCGCCGGTTCCGCGTTCGCCCACGACAACGGGGGCGGCGGCGCCATCGCCCACGGCGCCGCCGTCGGTTCCCCCGGTGTGCTCTCCGGCAACCTGCTCCAGGTGCCGGTGCACGTCCCGATCAACCTCTGCGGCAACTCGATCGACGTCATCGGGCTGCTCAACCCGGCCTTCGGCAACACCTGCGTCAACCGCTGACCCAAGGCGCCCAGGAAGGCCCCGCGGACCGCTCACCGGTCCGCGGGGCCTTCCCGCGTCTCAGGCCCGCCGCCGTCCGGCCCGGCGAGCCCCTTCAGTGCCGGTACCCCTCAGCGCCGGTCCCGCTCCCGCTCCTCGACGAACGCGTTGTACGCGGCGACCTGGGCCCGCCGGGCCGTACGCTCCACCGGCCGCAGCGCCTCGGCCCGCGCCGCTATCTCCGACGCGCTCACCGCCCCGCCGTGCTCCCGGCCGTCGCCGCCCGCCCCATGCGCGATGGCGATCAGCGCCCCCACCCGCTGCGCGAGCTCCAGCACCCGCGCCGCCCGCGCCGGATAGCCGGGCGCCAGCACCTCCCGGCCGCGCTCCGCCCGCGCCCGGTACGCCTCCAGGGCCGCCTGCGCCACCGGCCCGGACCCGGCCACGTCCAGTCGGGAGAGCACCGCGGTCGCCTCCCGCAGCGCCTCGGCCAGCTCCCGCTCCGCCTCCCCGAGCGAGGGCACGTCGGCGGGCGGCGCATCGCGGACGGGCAGGCAGTCCCACACGACCTCCACGTGCCGGTCCGCGGCCGGCACGTCCGCCGCCGGCCCCGCCTCGCGCACCCGCGGTACGAGCCCGAGCGCCGCTCCCGTGACCAGCACCGCCTCCTCGGCCTCCAGCGCCCGCGCGTTGAACTCAGAGGGTCCGCTGAGGCCCAGCGGATGGCCGGGCACCGGCAGCGCGACGCGCAGCCCCCTCGCTCCGAGCGAGCGCAGCCGCCCGAGCGCGAGGGTGAGCCCGACCGGCCCGGACTCGCCGGGCAGCGCGGCGACACGGTGCGCGGCATCGTCCCCGGTGATGTGATGCGCGGCGTCATCGGGCGAGACAAGTCCGGCAATGAGGGCGTTTCCCCACGCGGCGAGCCGTCCTGAGCGAGGTTCATCGAGCATGGGCCCCAGCCTAAGGACTGGCACCGACACCCGGTGGCGTAGGTTTTATACGGGGGCTGCGCCTACCGGCGCCCGCGACGATCGAGACTGCAATGGGAGACAACGCGCTCATGAGCGATGTGCTGGAGCTGGTGGACGTATCAGTGGTCCGCGAGGGCCGGGCTCTGGTGGACCAGGTCTCCTGGTCGGTCAAGGAGGGGGAGCGCTGGGTGATCCTCGGCCCCAACGGAGCCGGCAAGACCACCCTCCTCAATGTCGCCTCCAGCTACCTCTTCCCGACCCGCGGCACCACGACGATCCTCGGCGAGCAGCTCGGCAAGGTCGACGTCTTCGACCTGCGCCCGCGCATCGGCATGGCGGGCATCGCCCTCGCCGACAAGCTGCCGCGCAGCCAGACCGTCCTGCAGACCGTGCTCACCGCCGCCTACGGCATGACCGCCGGCTGGCAGGAGCACTACGAGGAGGTCGACGAGCAGCGCGCCCGCGCCTTCCTCGACGTGCTCGGCATGACCGAGTACACCGAGCGGAAGTTCGGCACCCTCTCCGAGGGCGAGCGCAAGCGCACCCTCATCGCCCGCGCGATGATGACCGACCCCGAGCTGCTCCTCCTCGACGAGCCCGCCGCCGGTCTCGACCTCGGCGGCCGCGAGGACCTCGTACGCCGCCTCGGTCGGCTCGCCCGCGACCCGCTCGCCCCCTCCATGATCATGGTGACGCACCACGTCGAGGAGATCGCCCCCGGCTTCACCCACGTCCTGATGATCCGTCAGGGCAAGGTGCTCGCCGCGGGCCCCGTCGAACTCGAACTCACCTCCCGCAACCTCTCCCACTGCTTCGGCCTCCCCCTGGTCGTCTCCCGCAACGGAGACCGCTGGACCGCTCAGGGACTGCCGATGTCCTGATCCGGCGTCATCCGTCACCCCCGCCGCCCGCAGCCGGTCTGTCCCGACCGGGCCCGCGCGCCTACGATGAACGCGTGGACTCATGGGTGTGGTGGCTCGTAGCCGCGGCGGGGCTGGGGATTCCCCTGGTCGTGACCGCGATGCCCGAATTCGGGATGCTCGCGGTCGGCGCCGTCGCCGCCGCGGTGACCTCGGCCCTCGGCGGCGGCACCGTGATGCAGTTCGTGGTGTTCGCCGTCGTCTCGGTCGCCCTGATCGCCGTCGTACGCCCGATCGCCGCCCGGCACCGCGCACAGCGGCCGGAGCTGGCGAGCGGGGTCGAGGCGCTCAAGGGCCGCCAGGCCGTCGTCCTCGAACGGGTCGACAGCGGCAACGGCCGCATCAAGCTCGCCGGCGAGATCTGGTCGGCGCGCTCCCTCGACGCCGACCAGAGCTACGAGGTGGGAGCCCAGGTGGACGTCGTCGAGATCGACGGTGCCACCGCTGTCGTGATGTGACCTCAACCCCTGCACCGCAGGGGCGAGTTCTGACAGAATCGATCTTCAGACAACCGGATCTGTAACCGAAGGCGCGGGGAGCACGTTGCAACCGATCATCATCGTCCTGATCATTCTGGTGGTGCTCGTCTTCATTGCTCTGATGAAGACGGTGCAGGTCATTCCACAGGCCAGCGCCGCCATCGTCGAACGGTTCGGCCGGTATACACGCACGCTCAACGCCGGGCTGAACATCGTCGTCCCGTTCATCGACTCGATCCGCAACCGCATCGACCTCCGCGAGCAGGTCGTGCCGTTCCCGCCGCAGCCGGTGATCACCCAGGACAACCTGGTCGTCAACATCGACACCGTCATCTACTACCAGGTGACCGACGCCCGGGCCGCGACCTACGAGGTCTCCAGCTTCATCCAGGCGATCGAGCAGCTCACCGTCACCACCCTCCGCAACATCATCGGCGGCATGGACCTGGAGCGGACCCTCACCTCCCGCGAGGAGATCAACGCGGCCCTCCGCGGCGTCCTCGACGAGGCCACGGGCAAGTGGGGCATCCGCGTCAACCGCGTCGAGCTCAAGGCCATCGAGCCGCCGACCTCCATCCAGGACTCGATGGAGAAGCAGATGCGCGCCGACCGCGACAAGCGCGCCGCGATCCTCCAGGCCGAAGGAACCCGGCAGTCCGCGATCCTCACCGCGGAGGGCGAGAAGCAGTCCGCGATCCTGCGCGCCGAAGGCGAGGCCAAGGCCGCGGCCCTGCGCGCCGAAGGCGAGGCCCAGGCGATCCGTACGGTCTTCGAGTCCATCCACGCCGGAGACCCGGACCAGAAGCTGCTCTCCTACCAGTACCTCCAGATGCTCCCGAAGATCGCCGAAGGCGACGCCAACAAGCTCTGGATCGTCCCCAGCGAGATCGGCGACGCCCTCAAGGGACTCAGCGGCGCCGTCGGCAACATGGGCCTCCTCGGCGGCAATTCGGGCGGCGACACGCCCTCCCGGGGCCTCACCAAGCCGCGCCGCGAACAGCCCCCGCTCGACTGACCGTACGACCCGCAAGCGGACACCGTCCGGCCGCCCTGCCCCGGCAGCGGCGGCCGGACGTCGTTTTTACGCGGGCACCGGCAGCCACTCCGGCAGCGCCGGCCGCTCCTGGACGCCCAGCGCGAGCACCAGCGCGTCCGACGGCGTCGGCTCGAACGGCCGGCTCAGCAGCCGCATCCCCGCCTGCTCCGGAGTACGGTCCGCCTTGCGGTGGTTGTCCTCCGCGCACGCGGCGACCGTATTGAGCCAGGTGTCACCGCCGCCGCGCGAACGCGGCAGCACGTGATCC
The DNA here is from genome assembly GCF_040654875.1 of Streptomyces sp. NPDC050610. Classification (NCBI taxonomy): domain Bacteria; kingdom Bacillati; phylum Actinomycetota; class Actinomycetes; order Kitasatosporales; family Streptomycetaceae; genus Streptomyces; species Streptomyces sp. NPDC050610. Next base: position 130,314 of record NZ_JBFAIV010000023.1, read on the forward strand.
ACGGTCGTCGCCCGCCGCCCGCAGTACGCGCACCGGTACCGGTCACGCACCAGCACCCCCCGCCGCGACCACGGCGCCCGTCTTCGGAACGGCACCCGTACGTACCGGCTGAGCCTGATCACCAGCGGCACCGGCACCTCGACCTCCGCCGCCCGCACCCGCAGCCCCGGGTGCGCCTGCTCGACGACCGCCTTGTCCTGGAGCACGAGCACCACCGCGCGCCGCAGCGACACCGTCGCCAGCGGCTCGAAGCTCGCATTGAGCACCAGTGTCTCGCGCATCCCGCCCACCTCCCGGCCAACTCCCGCCGCAGTGGCGGGAACGCCACCACTGTGCCGGGGGACGGACCACGCGGACAACGCAATTTCCGCATACCGGAAGGCGTACGACAGGTGAACGGGCAGCGGAGCCCATGAGCGCGAAGAGCCGGAGGAAAGGAAAACGCTCCGGGACCCTTCCCCCGTGAAACAGGGACCCGGAGCGTTCGACAGCGGGCGCGGACATCCGGCACAGAGCCGGACTCCGGCAGACGGTCGACGGGCCTGAAGACACGTCCGACCACCCCCGCCACTGCGGTACCCGCTGCCCGACGGCAGTGGAGACATAAAGCCTTCTTCAGCCGCCGGCCACGTACCACTGTGCGATCCCGGACGGCGGGGCGCAACGCATTTTCCGAGCGCGCGGCGAGGTGCGCGGCGAGCGGATCGAAGCCACCCGCCGCCGCGCGTACGGACCTCAGCCGGCCGCCGGAACCTCGTACTCGCCGATCAGTTCGGCCCGGCCCACCGTGTGGAACCGCAGATTGAAGCCCACCACGGCCGGCGACGCGTCCGCGTCCGGACCGAGCTTCTCCTGGTCCACGGCGTACACCGTGAACACATAGCGGTGCGGCCCGTCCCCGGGCGGCGGCGCGGCGCCGCCGAAGTCCCGCGTCCCGAAGTCGTTGCGCACATGCACCGCACCCTCGGGAAGCCCCTTCATGCCACCCGACCCGGCGCCCGCCGGCAGCTCGGTCACCGACGCCGGAATGTCGAAGACCGACCAGTGCCAGAAGCCGCTGCCGGTCGGCGCGTCCGGGTCGAAACACGTGACGGCGAAGCTCTTCGTACCCGCCGGGGACCCCTCCCACCGCAGATGCGGCGAGGTGTTCCCCCGGTCGAAGACCTGGCCGTCCGGGAGCGCCGCACCCGGCGTCACGTCGTCGCTCACCACCGTGAACGACGCCACCGGCGGATGGAAAGCGTGGGGCAACGGCCGTCGCTGCTGCTCGGACACGTCAAGACCTCCTATACGCGCTGTACGTGCGAATCGCTGAAAACGCCAGCCTAGCGACGGCGCCCGAAGCGCTGCTGGCACCATACGGAGGTGCTCCAACGCCTCTTTCACCACCACGTCCGCGCACTGACCGCCGCACTGGCCGCGCTGCTCCTGCTTCTGCTGCCCGCCTGCTCGTCGGACAAGCAGACAAATTCCCCGTCATCCCGGTCGTCCTCGGCCCACCACCCGGCCGCCTCGTCCAAGCCGGGCTCCACCGCCGCCGGAACCCCCGACTGGGCCAAGGGGATGAAGACCGTCCGCACGGACCGGCTGCCCGGGGAGGCCCGCAAGACCCTCCAACTCATCGACAAGGGCGGCCCGTTCCCGTACGCGAAGGACGGCACCGTCTTCGGCAACTACGAGAAGCGCCTGCCCAAGCAGAAGCGCGGCTACTACCACGAGTACACCGTCCCCACCCCGGGCGCCCGCACCCGCGGCGCCCAGCGCATCATCACCGGCGACCACGAAGAGCGCTACTACACCGGCGACCACTACAAGACCTTCGAAGCGGTGACGCGCCCATGACCGGCCTGCTGCCCGCCGCCGGCATCCCCGGCCTGCTCAACGGCACCGTCGCACCCGGCGTCTACCGCTGGCACCCGCCGGTTTCCGTCCCCCGCACCGCGCGGCACGCCGCCGACGCCGGCTGGCGGCCCGCCGTACTGAACCTCCACGACGCCACGGACAAGAGCTCCTTCCTCGCCCGCTGCGCCGCCGATCTGGAGCTGCCCGACTGGTTCGGCCACAACTGGGACGCCCTCGCCGACTGCCTCACCGATCTCTCCTGGTGGGGCGAGACCCGCGGCTACCTCGTCCTCGTCGAGGGCTGGGACGCCTTCCGCGCCGCGGCGCCCGAGGACGCCGGCATCGCGGCGGACATCTTCGCCGAGTCGGTGAACCACTGGGCCGGCGGCGACTCGCCGATGACCGTGCTGCTGGCCGCAGACTCCTGAGGCCCGAAGACACCAAGGGGGCGCGCCGCCCGTACGCATACGAGCGACACGCCCCCTTGTCCGCCCGGCCGGGTCAGAACCAGTTGCGCCGCCCGCCGACCTCGGCCAGCCACCGGTTGAGGTACTCGGCCCAGTCGGTCTCCTGGAACGTCGCGTGCTCGACGGCGAACGCCCGGTAGGAGTCGCTGCCCTCCGTGAAGAGCCCCGGCTTCTTGTCCATCTCCAGCACGACGTCCATCCCCCGGTCGTCCGCGACGAACGTCAGCTCGACCTGGCTGATCCCCCGGTACTGCGACGGCGCGTGGAACTCGATCTCCTGGTAGAACGGCAGCGCCTGCCGCGTCCCCCGGATATGCCCCTGCTCCAGGTCCGCGCTCCGGAAACCGAACCCGAGGCCGCCGAACCCGTCGAGGATCGCCTGCTGCGCCGGCAGCGGATGCACGTTCACCGGATCGAGGTCGCTCGAATCCACCGCACGGGCGATCTGCAGCTCGGTGCTGACGCCGACGTCCATCCCCGTCAGATGCCGCCCCAGGAACATCGTGACGGGCGTCTCCCACGGGATCTCCAGCCCGAACGGCACCGAGTGCACGGCCTCCGCCCGCACCTCGAACGCGCCGCCCAGCCGCACCCGGGTGAACTCGACGTCCCGCTTGTACTCGCTGTCCCCGCTCTCCACCTCGACCCGCGCCTGAAGCCCGACGGACAGCCCCTCGATCCGCTGCGCGACCGATCCGCCCTGGATACGGACCTCGCCCTGCACGACCCCGCCGGGAACCACGTTCTCCTCGAACAGCACCGTCTCGACCGAGGCCCCGCCGGCGCCCAAGCTCGCCAGCAGCTTCTTGAAGCCCATGTGTCGTTCCTCCCCGGCGACCACGCCCGTGGCCCGCGCAGTGTCTTCTCGTCCCGTCGTCCCTGTCGGTCCGTACGAACGCGAAACGGCTTCCGCCGGTTCCGCGCGGCCCCACCCTGGCAAGCCCCGCCCCGCTCGGCCAGCCGCCCGTTCGCCCATTCCAGTAGCCTTGATCCGCATGATCGACGCTCCGGAGCGGGCCCCGCTCACCCGAGACTTCTTCGACCGCCCCGTGCTGGAAGTGGCGCCGGACCTCCTGGGCCGCACCCTCGTCCGCATGACCCCGGACGGTCCGATCGAGCTCCGCCTTACAGAGGTCGAGGCGTACGCGGGTCAGGCCGACCCGGGGTCGCACGCCTATCGCGGCCGCACCGCGCGCAACGCCTCGATGTTCGGCCCGCCCGGACACGCGTACGTCTACTTCATCTACGGCATGTGGTTCAGCCTCAACCTGGTGTGCGGCCCCGAAGACACCGCGAGCGGGGTCCTGCTCCGCGCCGGCGAGGTGACGACCGGAGCGGAGCTGGCCTACACACGCCGCCCCAAGGCACGCAACGACCGGGAGCTGACGAAGGGCCCCGCCCGCCTCGCCACCGCCCTCGACATCGACCGAACCCTCAACGGCACCGACATCTGCGCCGGTCCGCAGGGCCCGCTGTCGGTCCTGACGGGAACCCCGGCCCACCCGGCACTGATCCGCAACGGCCCCCGTACGGGCGTCAGCGGCGAGGGCGGCGTCCACCCCTGGCGCTACTGGATCGACGGAGACCCGACGGTCAGCCCCTACCGCGCGCACACCCCCCGTCGCCGCCGCACCCCCGCCGCTTGACTCCGAGCCTCTGGCCGCCTAACGTGGCCCGAGCCGCTTGAGACGGACAGCGCTGTGTGCGCGGACCGCAGGGCGGCACAACCACTACTACGAGAACATCCCCCAAACCGGGGCCTTATTCGGCTGTGCCGAAAATTGCCTCGATCGGCTCGATTATGAGTCGCCGGGAGAATTCGCTAAAGTAGTGACCACGCCGGAAGGCGCGGGAAACCCCCTCCAACGGGGACCGGAGAAAGAATTCCGACCGGAAACGGAACGGAAAACGGATCTGGTAGGGTTGGAAACGCGAAGAAGCCGAAAG